>CAMRVW010000040.1 GCA_947054185.1 uncultured Rikenellaceae bacterium
GGACTGCTTATCTGTGTGTTTTTACAAGCGTTTGGCGATGCTTTCGAGTATTACACAGGGGCAGCCCACTTCCTTATTTCAAAATATTTCTCTCCTCAGACGGTCTGAAGACGGATTTCTGAAATCTGCTTTCACAAAAAACATACACATAGGAACAATCACATCCATCAGGCGTTAACTTGCATTCGTCCATTGCAAAAGAGCAACTTTTCAAACCGTGGTCATTCCGTATGTCACACACATCGACAACTTTGTATTTACGGGCTTTTCAGGCAAAAAGAGGTGTGTCACGGCAAACTTTTCTGATAAAAAACATGGGTCGGAAAGTTATACCTTGTAATATTTTTCCATATCTTTGACCTATCGGTCTTAGATACTTACGCCCGGCAAAATGCAGCACACCTGCTTTTGCGCCCGCTTATTCGTATCGTTGACCTATCGACTTGGATACTTGGCCCAGGTCAGGCAAATAAAATTTGCCTGCATTTCGGGTTATTCGTATCTTTAGTCATTACACTCAGTGTAAGAATAAGGGTAACTATTTATATATAAACAATTAACCATATAAGGCTTTATGAAAACAACGTTGTTGACACTGGCGTTGGCACTGACACTGGCGGGTTGTAAAAAACATGAAGACAATGTGGACGCTATCGATAAAAGCTCGTTAATACGCGACCGCATAGAGACGGTCGAGATTAGTGGCATTGAATGGATGATGCACAACCTTGCCGACCCGAAACAGGCGGAGGGCGGTGCCACATTTGCCTCTAAATTGCCGTCGGAGTGCAAGGGTGCGCGCATGGAATCAATAGGTAAACTTTATCAGTGGGGCACCAACGCGGCATGGAGTGCCGGGGGCTTTTCCGAGACGGCATCGACGCCCGCGGTGCTGTGGGGCGACCCGTCAGACTCGCTGTCATGGGAGGTGCAACCCTGCCCCGAAGGTTTCCGTCTGCCCACCAGGCGAGAGTTCAAAGAGCTGATAAGCAACTGTTCCGTCACGCGTTCTGACAGCTGGAGTGCAGACGACTGCGGCTATATCACACTCACATATAAAAACGACGTCTCGAAAAAACTGGAGTTCCCCGCTGTGGGATGGCGTTATTACACCAACAGCTCGCTGAGGTATTACGGCACGGAGGGCGGCTATTGGTCGTCGACAACACTCGCCGACGCGACACACAAGGCTTTCCGTTTCCATTTCAACAAAAGCGACATATCGACAAGCACCGTATTCAAACCATACGGGCTGAGTGTGCGTTGCGTCAAAGGAGAGATCAAGCCCGAAGAGCCTGA
This sequence comes from uncultured Rikenellaceae bacterium, assembly GCA_947054185.1. Taxonomy (GTDB): domain Bacteria; phylum Bacteroidota; class Bacteroidia; order Bacteroidales; family Rikenellaceae; genus CASDZP01. Next base: position 1,300 of record CAMRVW010000040.1, read on the forward strand.
GGCTGAAGAGCCCGAAACACCTGAGGAGCCTGAAGAAGAGCCTGCCGCCGGGTATCCCTCCGTCGAGATAGAGGGCACCGAGTGGATGACCCTTAACCTTGCCAACCCCAGGCAGGCGGAGGGAGGCGCCACTTTCGCAACCAAGCTGCCGTCAGAGTGCAGCGGGGTGCGCGAAGAGTCGCTCGGCAAGTTCTATCAGTGGGGCATAAATGTGGCGTGGAGCTCTGTCGACGAGTTTGACGGAGGCACACCGAGCGGGTCATGGGATATGACGACGCGCCCGTCAGACTGGAATGACAACCCCTGTCCTGAGGGATGGAGACTGCCGACCAATACGGAGTTTCAGAATCTGATAAACAATTGCTCCATTGAATATAACGGAGGATGGTCCGGGACCGATTGCGGATATACTGTCATGACATATAAAACCGACCAGTCCAAAAAAGTGGAGTTTCCTGCCGTCGGCTTGCGTAATAGCGACGGGACATTAAGTGGCATAGGGAAAAACGGCCAGTATTGGTCGTCGGTTACGTGCAGCAATATTCCCGGAAACGTGTACGGCCTGTGGTTTGACGGATACAGCATCACTGCCAACAACTCATATAATGAACAGCACGGCCTTAGTGTGCGTTGCGTCAAGGGTGATGTCGCTCCCGAAGAGCCTGCCGCCGGGTGCCCCACCGTCGAGATAGAGGGCACCGAATGGACGACACTGAACCTTGCCAACCCCAGGCAGGCGGAGGGCGGCGCCACTTTCGCAACCAAGCTGCCGTCGGAGTGCAGCGGTATGCGCGAAGAGTCGCACGGCAAGTTCTATCGCTGGGGCATCAACGTGGCGTGGAACAGCACGGGAGTGGTTGGCCCGGGCACCCCCAACAGTGTGTGGAACGGTGCATCGGCCCTGCCGACAGAATGGAACGACCAGCCTTGTCCTGACGGTTACAGGCTCCCCACCGACACGGAATACCGTAAACTCATAGCCGGTTGCACACGCACAGATGGCGGCGGATGGACCGACTCCGATTACGGATATATCACCCTGACATCGAAAACAGACCCGTCCAAGAAGCTGGAATTCCCCGCCATCGGTTACAGATATAGCGACAGTTCGTGGAACGCTTACGGCTCATGGGGTGGCTATTGGACGTCGGTTGCCACCGAGCCTGAATACACATATCAGATGTTCTTCAACAACAATAACCAGCTGGAGGTTGACACCATCATCAAGCGTTGGGGGTTTCCGGTGCGGTGCGTCCGCCGGTGATCGATGCGGTGTTATTTCCTGACAGTCATTCATTACAAGCGGCGAAGAGTCGTTATGGATGCGTCAGACAGGGCGCATGCCTGACATGACAGCTTTACATACAAGGCCTCTCGGGAAGACTGACTCTCCCGGGAGGCCTTTTGTGTGGCAAGGTTTTAGTATTGCGCTTTTTTTATTACATTTGCATCACCAACGGGGATACTCCCAAACAAAGAGCAACGCCGACAGGAAGCTCTAAAACCGGACTGACCCGACGGACATCCCTTTAAACGAAAACAGACGCCATGCGTTTACACACCAAAGATCTTGTCAAACGATATAAATCGCGCACCGTTGTCGACCATGTGTCGATAGAGGTGGCGCAGGGTGAGATAGTCGGTCTGCTGGGGCCCAACGGTGCCGGCAAGACAACCACTTTCTATATGACGGTGGGGTTGATAAAGCCCAACGAAGGTAAGATATTCCTTGATGACATAGACATAACGCGTGAGCCTGTATATCGCCGCGCTCAACTTGGCGTGGGTTATCTGGCCCAGGAGGCATCGGTGTTTCGCCGTCTGACCGTGGAGGACAACATAAAGGCGGTGCTTGAGATGACCGACTTCACCAAGAAATATCAGGCTGAAAGGCTTGAAAATCTAATAGATGAGTTCAGGTTGCACAAGGTGAGGAAGAGTTACGGCATTCAGCTCTCGGGCGGTGAACGTCGGCGTACCGAGATAGCCCGGGCCGTGGCCATAAACCCCAAGTTCATATTGCTCGACGAGCCGTTCGCAGGTGTCGACCCCATTGCGGTGGAAGATATTCAGAGCATTGTGCGTACACTCAAAAACAAGAACATAGGCGTTATAATAACGGATCATAACGTGCACGAGACTCTCGCCATAACAGACCGTACATACCTCCTGTTTGAAGGACGCATACTCAAAGCCGGAAGCGCGGAAGAGCTCGCCGCCGACGAGATGGTGCGCAAGGTATATCTCGGTTCTGACTTTAAGCTGAGGTAAGCCTATTAGGAGCCACGTTTTGCGGTTTTCGCTGCAAGGAGATTTTCATGCAAAAGGGCTCTCGTCAACTGTCTCATGCTTTTCGGCTTTAATAACGGCGTCTGCCTGATTCCAGGGTGGCATTCCGCTTTTCGTATTCTCATGAGCCGATTCCGAGAGGGATTTCATCGGCCGCTTTTCGCTTTGGCTGAGGGGGATTCAGACAGGCCAGCACAAACATGACACAAAAAGGGAAAAGAAACGAGCGCGAAATGGACTTCGACGCAAGAACGGTGCCCGCCCGATTACGAGGCGGGCATTCCGCTTTTCGTATTCTCATGAGCCGATTCCGAGAGGGATTTCATCGGTCGCTTTTCGCTTTGGCTGAGGGTGATTCAGACAGACGAGCACGAACAGGACACAAAACAGCGGAGCGAATGGTGTGCACATAACAGTCTGTTTGGCGCCAACAAACACAAAAAACTCCCCGTACACAAAATACGGGGAGTTGGCTTAGACAGCTGTCTAAAAGCTCTTTAGATAGCTATCTCAACAATTTCGAGTTTCATTTTACCTGCGGGGGCATCCACCTCAACGACATCGCCCTGTTTCTTGCCTATTATGGCTTTGGCGATGGGTGTACCAACAGACAATTTCTTGGCCTTGAGGTCGGCCTCACGCTCTGACACAAGGGTGTATTCCATAACCTTGCCGTTAGCCAGGTTTTTGAGCTTCACTCGGTTAAGTATCTGCACACAACTGGTGTCTATCTGCGACTCGTCGATAACGCGGGCCGAGGCAAACAACTCTTCCAGCTTGGAAATTTTCATTTCAAGCAAACCCTGAGCCTCTTTTGCGGCATCATATTCGGCGTTTTCAGACAAGTCGCCCTTATCGCGGGCCTCGGCAATCTGAGCCTGCACTGCGGGACGTTCGACACCCCTGAGGTGGTCGAGCTCTTCGCGTACTTTCTGCAACCCTTCGCGGGTTAAATACACAATATTAGCCATCTCTATCTCTTTTTAATAATTTGAAAACAAATATGTCTCGACAAAGCGTAAAAAATAAGAATTCCGGCGTGTTCATCCGGAACTCTTAACCTCCTTGTCGTAATTTTCTGCAAAGATATAAATAATTCTCGAATAAAAAAATCATATCGCCCTTTCATGGCGTAAACAGGCCCTAATGTAATGATAATGCGACATTTTCATCGGCATCATCAAAACCGCCCATGCACACAACCGCTCATTTGTTACACGCATGGTGGCCTGTATGACGCATCGCAACATTCGTGCCCAAACGGCAGGACGACGAATGCAGAGCAGCACCATTTGCAACATATCGAAAAAAACAATACATTAGTGGCTTCAAGTCAGATGCGGTTATGTTTACACAGGCGTTGGAAATAGCTGTCTGGAGCGCGACCAGGCTTTACATATTCATTATTGCCGTGACGGTGATAACATTGATCATAGACAAGCGCGACCCGGTCAAGACGCTATCGTGGATAATAGTTATGACAATGTTGCCGGTGGTGGGCATAATGCTTTACATCATGTTTGGACAGAACTTTCGCAAACGCAAGATATTCAAGCAGAAAGGACGTTTCGACTCTAACCGCATAGACTCCATAATATCGCGTCAGCTTTATGCCGTCAACAGTCCGCTGACGCTAAACTATCCCGAGGTGACCGCCGGCAGAGATGTCATCACCCTGTTGCTCAATGCATGCCGAGCCCCCATAACGTACAACAACGACATACGCATACTCAACGACGGCACCGAGACGTTCGAGACAATATTCGAGGAGATATTGAAGGCACAGTCGTCGATACATGTCGAATATTACATAATACGCGACGACACCCTCGGGCGGACATTTGCCGACATGTTGTGCTCCAAAGCCGCAGAGGGGGTGCAGGTGAGGCTCATATATGACTCGTTAGGCAGCCTGGGGCTTCCGCGTCGGTATATCAGGCAGTTACGCGATGCCGGTGTGGAGGTCGAGGAGTTCATGCCGGTGATATTTCCGCTTTTCACAAGCAAGATAAACTATCGTAACCATCGCAAGATAATAGTGATAGACGGCAAAGTGGCCTTCACGGGCGGGCTTAACGTCGCCGACAGGTACATAACGGGCACCCCCAAGCTCGGCGACTGGCGCGACACCCATTTGCGCATAGAGGGCAAGGCCGCACACACGCTTCAGGCAATATTCATAACCGACTGGCATTTCGTTCATCACGTGCAGTTAGACGAGGAGCTGTATTTCGCCAAGACGGAATCGAAAGAGGGGGTGGCCATGCAGATAGCGTCTTCAGGCCCCGACAGCGATTGGGCCTCGATAATGCAGGGCTATTTCTGTGCCATAACCAAGGCCAGGAATCACATATACATATCAACGCCCTATTTTCTGCCCAACGAGGCCTTGTTGACAGCCATAAAAGTGGCGTCGCTCGGAGGGGTGGATGTGCGCATAATGTTGCCGTTCAGGTCGGACTCCAAGATAGTGTATTGGGCCACACGCTCTTACATATCCGAATTGGTGGAGGCCGGCGTGAAGGTATATTTATATTACGGCGGGTTCAACCACTCCAAACTGCTTATGATAGACTCGATGATGAGCTCGATAGGCACCGCCAACATGGACATACGCAGCTTTGAGGACAATTTCGAGGTGAGCGCCCTGATATACAACAGCCCCAAGACCATAGAGTTAGAGGAGCGTTTTTTATCAGACCTCGAAAAAGCGACGCTGATAGTGAAGAGCGACTGGGAGGTGCGTCCCCAAAGGCATCGTTTTTACGAGGCTTTCGCCAGGTTGTTGTCGCCGCTGTTGTGAGTGGCATGAAAGAGACGTACGGAGAGGACGGGGGGCGGGGTGTCACGGAGACCTTTTTGACAGACTGTCTGGCATAAGGGAAAGTGTGCGGTTTTAGTTGGCTCAGACAGTTGTGCGGCCGGCGCAAGCGCCGGCCGCATCGGCGTGGAGGTCGAGGACGTGATGAGGCTCGGGCGTGGTGTGTGACAGAGACGGGCGGCGCCTTGGGTTGGTTGGGACATACCTTTGGCGTGAAGGAGCCACGGGCTGAGCCTGCGGGGGCAAGGCATGAAAGTGATGGACGGCGGGAGGTGCCCCAGTCACTGCACTATAACAACTAAGCGGGGTTACGGGCCTCCGTTGGGGGAGGCTTCGGCCCGTTGCGGCCTCGTGCCTCGGCCGCCCTGCCGGTGCGGAAGCCATGCGGTGTAAAAACTTGTCTAATTATAAAGAATGTGAGCAGTCTGAGAGTCGATGGCGTGATGAGGTTCGGGTGTGGTGTATAAAAGAAACAAACGGGCGGCGCCTTGGGTTGGTTGGGACTTGCTTTTTACCTGACAGAGCTTCGGACCGAGACTGGGGGCAATGCGGGGAGATAATGGGCGGCAAGTATGTACCTCAATCACAGTAATATATATTGCTATGCGGGTTACGGGCCTCCGCGGGGTCGGCACGTTGCTCCATCCCGCTAAAATCACATTCTCCACCTCTCAACCACAAATCCGAGCCACACGATGCCGGTAATTACAACGGTCTGAGTGCAACGAAACCCGCACACTCTTCCGTATAATCGCATAACGAAGTATGCCGTAAGCCTCTTTCTTGTTCCGGGCTGAGGTACGATAGCCCGAGCGGCCCGGAGCCTCCGCCCAACGGAGGGCCGCAACACCGCAGAGTAATATATAGTGCAGTGAATTTGGTGGCGGTGGTGAAGCACATCACCCTCACTCCCCCGCCCTCCGCAGGCTCCGTTCCGCTCTCTGTCAGGCCAAAGGCATCTTCTCCATGCATCCCGTAAAGCCGGCACAAGCTATCAGACATTGAGGTGCGTGTGGCGAATGGCTGGATGCCGCCATTCCTTTCCGCCCCGCCTCTGCACCCTTTCCGCGAGAGTTCATGCCCCTGTTTGACATCCTTTAGAGATTCAGTCTCAGGGCCGAAAACGAAAAATAGGAGTAAAGGTGTTTCGACTTGGGCTCATACCTTTACTCCTATTTTTCGTACTTGCACATTAGTTTGTCCTCAAAAATTTCAAAACGGGATCCGTGCCCCTCCCCCGGAAGGGCCGCCGGAGGCAGTCCGGCAAAAACGGCAGTTCCCGCAAATCAAGATGGCAGTGCCGGCAGTCGTTTCTATTTTGATATGGGCGAATGAATCGTTATATTTGTTGCCGGCGGATAAAACACACAAGACACCCCGCCACCGAACTCACTTGCTGCAAACAAACTTAAACGCGACCATATACCTATGAAGCAATTTATCCTGACACTGTTTTTGCTGACGTCTGCAACAGCTCTCGAAGCCCAAGACAAGGGCGGCAATTATTCGATAATCGGGGCCGACGGAGCCAATCCGCATGCCGTCGCCAACCTGAAGGCGCTGCTCGACACAACAACGTTCGACGGCGACATAACCGTATATATCGGCGAGAGCGGCGACCGCTCGGTGGCACGATACAAACGCCGCATACCGTCACAGCCCGACGGTTTTTACATCAATGTTGGCAAAGGTAACATAGTGGTGGCGGGCAACAACGAGCGCGGCACCCTTTACGGCGTCGACGAGCTTGCCCGCCACATCGCACACATAAACGACAAGGTGGCAACAGAGCTTGCCGACTATCCTGTGATATCGTTCAGAGGGGTGGTCGAGGGTTTTTACGGCACCCCCTGGAGCCACGAGGCCCGCATGAGCCAGCTCGACTTTTACCGTCTGTGCCGCCTCAACACATACATTTACGGTCCCAAGGACGATCCGTACCACAGCAGCCCCCACTGGCGCGAACCTTACCCCGAGAGGGAGGCCGCACAGATAGGCGAGCTCGTAAAAGAGGCACAACGCAACGGTGTCGACTTCGTGTGGGCCATACATCCGGGCAAAGACATAAAATGGACCGAGAGCGACCTCGACTCGCTGATAGGCAAGTTCAACAGCATGTATGACTTGGGCGTACGTTCGTTTGCCGTGTTCTTTGACGACATATCGGGCGACGGCACCGACCCGGCACGTCAGGCCGAGCTGCTCAACAACATAGACAAACGGTTCGTCAAGGTCAAAGGCGACGTCAGCCAGCTTATAATATGCCCCACAGAGTACAACCGCAGCTGGTCCAACCCCGAGAAAGGCTATCTCAAAACCTTAGGCAACCGCCTCAACCCGTCGATAAATATAATGTGGACGGGCGACCGGGTGGTGTCTGACATCACCACGGAGGGGCTGGAGTGGATAAACGGACAGACGGGCAGGCCGGCTTACATATGGTGGAACTTCCCGGTATCGGACTATGTGCGCGACCACATGCTGATGGGACGCGTTTACGGCCTCACCGACGAGCGGACAGAGCTGATGTCGGGCTTCGTGACCAACCCCATGGAGCATGCCGAAGCCTCCAAGACAGCCATTTACGGCGTCGGCAAATATTGCTGGAACCCCGCGTTGTTTGACAGCCACGCGGCATGGGAGGAGTCGTTGCACACACTGATGCCACGTGAATACGAGGCGTTGCGCATATTTGCCATGCACAACTCGGACATGGGGCCGACGGGCCACAAATATCGCAGAGAGGAGTCGACCAACATCGCCGGGGTTGCCGAACGCTGCCTTGAGAAGTATCGCAAAAACGAAGATTGCACCGAGGAGCTGGCCGCCATGAGAGAGGAATTCGAGATGATGGAGGCCGCTGCCGACATATTGCTTGGCAGCAAAGACAACGACGCTCTTGTAAAGGAACTGACGCCGTGGCTGCTTCAGTTTAGGGTGCTCGCACGCCGTGGCCGGGCCGTAATAAAGCTCGCGACCTTGTCGAGGAGCGACAATGCAGAGGCTCATGCCGACCGGATAAAGCTGATAGGCAAACACATAGAGACGCTAAAGCAGATGTCGAAAACGATAGACGAGCAGTATAACCAAAACCCCTATCAGCCGGGCGTGAAGTGCGGCACAAAGGTGTTGCAGCCATTTGTGGACGGGCTTTTGGAGGCGATACAATAACCCATGACATGAAGGGGTGGGACGACCAACATCGTTTCACCCCTTTTTATTTGCAGACAAAAAGCCCTTTACAAACAATGAGTCCATTAAGACCCTTTGCCTCCAGAGTCTCCAATGTCGGAATGGCGGAGCGACAACCTTAGCCAATTGCAGGTTACAACCCCGCAACACAGCTCACACGTCAAGGCCGGCGAACCAATAGCTGTAACGATGTTCAGAGCCGTCGTCGTGGCGGACGGGGAAGCTGTCGAGGAATGGTGTGCAGAGAGTGAATGACACGGGTGTGCGGAATATGGGACCGTCGTAACAGAACGTGTGGTATTCGCCATTCTCGCCGCAGGGATCGACAGACGGAGGCAGCGAATCGACAAAGGCGCGGTCGATATGGCGTCCTATCCATCGGCTGTCGAGCACCTCGGCATTGGTGGTGACAACAACGGTTTTAAGACCCGAGCCGAGAAACTCGTCCATGACCTGCGCCGACGAACGGTTCCACAGAGGCTCCACAACCGACATGCCGTAAGGAGCAAGGTGAGAGACCCGATATGAGCGCACGTCGTGCAGGAATATATCCCCGAAGATGAAGTGACTGACCCCCAAGGCCTTGAAGTGCTCCACCGCACCTGCCATGGCCTGTCCATAGTCGGACATGTCGCCCTTCGGCGTGAGGTCGACCACATAGAGGGGCAGGCCGATGCAACGGGCCTGGCGCTCAAGCAGCGGCATGGGGATACTGTGCATGGTGGAACGTCGTGTACGGCGGTTGACGGTGGTGAGCAACGCCACAATATCATAGTCACCCGAACATTGCGCCTGCCACAGAGCCAGCGCCGAATCCTTGCCTCCGCTCCAGTTGAAAACCGCCTTTACCATACCACATCGTCTCCATTAAAGAAAAGCCCGCTCACCATAAACAGATATTCGGGCATCATGTTGTCTTTACTCCATCTGAGGGTGACGCCGAAAATCTCGCGCACCGTCTTTTCTATGTCGAAGCCGCATGCCTCAAGCGATGGACGCACCATCTCGGGATGGCGGCAGGTGCCTCCCGCAGCCCGCGAACAGGCCTCCGCGCAATGAAGACACTTGCCCGAAAACAACAGCGCCCAGCCGCCGCACATGCTCTCCAACGCCAAGAGCCGCCGCTCTATCGCAAGACGCTCGGCGGCAACAAACCCCTCGCCATCGTCAAACGTCATGGGTCGGCAGGGTGTAATCTTGGTGCCCACGAGCAAAACGCGCTCATAACAGGCCGAGCGCGCACGTGCATCGAAACTCAACGGAGGGCATGCCCACATCTTGCCGAACGATGGACACTCGCGGCAATAACCGCTAATGCGCACGGGGTCGCAGAAAGAGGCGACATAATCGGCCGACGGCAGTGTGGCTGTCTGATATTCGGCAGTGTAATCTTTTGCGGTCATGATTTCCAAGTGTTAAATTGTCAAGCGGCCTTGCCCGACCTCCAAAAGCGCCCCGCTCACACGTCGAACTCGACCACCGTGATGCCCGCACCGCCGAACCTGACATCTTCGTCATGGGCCGACCGCACGTAATGCAATGTCGACAGGTATTTTCTTATCTCCTCTTTGAGAGCACCCGTGCCCTTGCCGTGCAATATCTTGACCTGGTCGACGCCAAGCATAAAGGCCTCGTCGGCATACTCCTGCACTCTCGACAACGCCTCGTCGACACGTGCGCCGCGCAGGTCTATCTGCCGAGAGAAGTTGAGCCTCTTTTCCGAGACGTCATAGCTGCTGCCCCCGCCGCCCGTCACCCCTGCAAACCGACCCACCGACGACAGCTCCTTGGCCTGACGTTTATATTCGGATGCCGAGATAAGCTCAAGGCGCGACAGTTCGACGATGGTGCTCAGGTGGCCGAAAGCCACGGTGGCCCTGCCCCCATCCACCGACATGACCTCGCCGGCAATCTGCTGCCCTTTCATGCGCACCTTGTCGCCCACGGTAATGTCGCGAGGTTTGCGCTCCTTGACCTCGACGGCCGCACCCCGGTCGCCCGATGCCTCCTCCTTGCGTTTGCGACGGCGCTCCTTAGCCTCTATCATCCTCTTCATCTTGGCCTCTATGCGGGCGGCATCGGCATTGTCGTCGGCAGCGTCCATCCTCTCACGTGCAGCCTCGAAGTCGGCCCTTATGGCGCGGGTGCGTTCTTTCTCGGCCTGAGCCTCTTTGATTTGGCGTATGGTGTTTTCAATAAGCCTGTTGGCCTCGGACATTATGCGGGCAGCCTCGGCCTTGGCATCGGCAATGAGCTTGTTGCGCCCCGCCAGCACCTCGGCGGCAGAGGCTTCATAATCTTCCACAAGGCGGTCGGCACGTTTCTGCGCCAACCTGATATGGTCGCGCTTGCTCTGCCAGTAACGCTTGTCGCGGGCAATCTCGCGCAGCTGTCTCTCCATGTCGACATGCTCGCTGCCGACCTTTTCCTGCGCCGCGCGCACCACATCTTCGGGGAGGCCCGTATTACGCGCAATCTCGAAGGCAAACGAGCTGCCCGGCTTGCCTATCTCGAGGCCGAAAAGCGGACGTATGTTACGTACATCGAAGCTCATGGCCCCGTTGACAACGCCGCGCGCCTTTGAGGCATAGAACTTTATGTTGGAGTAATGGGTCGTTATCACCCCGAACACGCCGCGCGCCTCAAGTCTCTCCAATATCGTCTCGGCAATGGCGCCCCCCATGACCGGCTCGGTGCCGGTGCCGAACTCGTCGATGAGCACGAGCGATCGGTCGGTGGCAGAGCGTAACATCACCCGCATGTTGGCAAGGTGCGAGCTGTATGTGCTAAGGTCGTTGTCGATAGACTGTTGGTCGCCTATGTCGATGAAGATATCGTCGAAAAGCGACATTTCGCTCAACGGGCTAACCGGCAAGAGCCATCCGCACTGCAACATACACTGAAACAGCCCCACACTCTTGAGACACACCGACTTGCCGCCTGCGTTGGGCCCCGAAACTATAAGTATGTGTTTGTCGGTATCGAGCCTGAGGGTGAGCGGCACTATCTGCTTGCCCTCCCGTGCGAGCGTCTGCTCTAAAAGCGGATGGCGGCCGTCTTTGATGTATATTTGCCGCTGAGACGATATGACGGGCATGTCGGCGTTCATGGTTATGGCCACGTCGGCTTTGGCTTTTATGAAGTCGACATGCGAGAGGAACATATCGGCCGCCATAAGCTCGGCTGTGAATGGCCGCAGCTCGTCGGCAAAGCGCACCAGCACCTTCAATATCTCGCGTCGCTCTTCGTGCTCCAGCTCTTTGATCTCGTTATTGAGCTCGACCACCTCGACAGGCTCTATATAGGCCGTCTTACCGGTGGACGACTCATCGTGCACGAAGCCTTTGATTTTGCGTTTATTGGCTGCCGATACCGGTATCACCGCGCGTCCGTCTCTTATGGAGATGGCGGCATCGGCATCGACAAGACCGGCACTCTGGGCCTGGGCCATAAGGGCGCGCAGGCGTCGTCCCACCTGACCCTCGGCCTGACGCAGGCGTTCACGCACCATGGCAAGCTCGGGGGAGGCACTGTCGCGCACCTGTCCGAAGCGGTCTATTATACGTTCGACCATGGCCGGCACATCGCACGGCAGCATAACATCAGAGGCAAGGCCCGTAAGAAGCGGATAAAGCGACGCCCGCTCACCACGAACGAAGAAGTCGACAAGCTCGCCTATGGTGATAAAGGCGGCTCTAAGGTCGCCCATCTCCTCGACGTCGAGGTGGGTACCCTCAACCGACAACCTTTTAAGCAGCGGCGCGGTGTCTATATAGCCCGACGAAGGGAACTCTTCGCCGCCAAGGAGCACCCCTCGCATCTCGGCAACGAGGTTAAGGCGTTGTGTCACATCCTCCATAGAGGAAGAAAACAATGCCGCATCAAGCAATGATTGCGCCGCCGAGGTGTGCAATCGTTGTGCTGTCATCAAACGTATGCGGTCGAAACCCAAACGTTGCTCGATATCATCGGGATAGATCACGGTAATACTTTTTTGCAAAGGTATGGATTTTTATTTAATAGTGGAATCGACGGACAAATGCGGCTGCCGTGCTGACGCCTTGTCTTGCAGGGAGTGACGTTTTTAGGGGTAATGCAGTTAATGGTTTGCCGGCCCTGTTTTTTTTTGCGGAAAACTTTTACGCCGGCAGGCGCGGTTTTCGTTACACTCAGACCGCACACATTCCTTGAATATCCGACACAAGAAGTGGGTATCCTTGTGAACGGGACTCGTGACCTCGTCCCGAGCGGCCCGCACCTCGCGGTGGGCAGGAAATTCTTCAATGGAGGGCTGCACTTCACACAGCAATATTTTATAGTGCAGTGAATTAGGGTGGGAATCAGGCTCATTATTTTCAAGCCTGCCCACCCCGCAGGGTATGCTCTCCGCCGGGCCTCTCGCACGAACTTCAACACGCCACAAGCACCCCGCCGTTTTATCTCGCAACATCCAACCGACAGGCTTTTATGCCGACATGGCGGCCAAGGCACGAGGCCGCAACGGGCCGCACCTCGCGGTGGGCAGAAAATCCCCCGCGGAGGCCCGTAACCCGCAGAGCAATATATAGCACAGTGACTTGGGGGCGGCGGTGAAGCTCATCACCTCCCTGCCTTGCCCCCAGGCTCGGCCCGTGGCTCCTCCACGCCTAAAGCACGTACCGGCCAATCCAAGTCGCCGCCTGTCTTTTTCACCCACCACGCCAGAACATCATCATGCCTTTGACCTTCAGGCCGATGCGGCCGACCGCAGGTCGGCCCACACCGCGGTCTGAGGGAACCGAAACCGCACAAAAATTCCTTGTCCCGGGCTGAGGAACGAAAGCCCGAGCGGCTCGGAGCCTCCGCCCAACGGAGGGCCGCACACAGCACAGCAATATATAGGGCAGTGAATTAGGGGAGGCAATCAAGCACATCACCTTCCCGCTTTGCCCTCCGCAGGCTCCGTCCCGCTCTCCGTCAGGCCAAAGTCAGTTACCAGTCGC
>CAMRVW010000041.1 GCA_947054185.1 uncultured Rikenellaceae bacterium
GAGCGGCCCGGAGCCTCCGCCCAACGGAGGGCCGCACTCCGCAGAGCAATATATATCGCAGTGAATTAATCCCGCCAACCCCGCACATCACCTCCCTGCTTTTGCCCTCCGCAGGCTCCGTTCCGCTCTCCGTCACGCCAAAATCACACTCACCACTCTCCCGACTCCGAATCCGCACCCCATGAGGCCGACCTGCGGTCGGCCCGCCACAGCATGAGAAACGCCCGCCGATATTTTGCGCACTGCCCTATTATTTGCCGCCCCGCCACCGCACCCTTTCCGCGAAAGTTCATGGCCCACATTTGAATATCATTCAGGCCCCAACCCTCAGGGCCAAAAACGTCTGTCTCATAAATGTGTAAGCCGAATATCGAAACACATTTATGAAACAGACGTTATTCCACCTTAGTTTTTGTCCTCAAAAAATATCAAAAGGGGGTCCGAGACCCCTCTGTGACCCCTCCCCCGGAAGGGCCGCCGGAGGCAGTTCCAGTAACCCACAAACGGCAGCTCCCGCAAAACGGCAGTGACGGCAACTATCGAAGACGCAGATATACTGTATCGCCCTTTATGCGTTGCTCGGTGACTATGCCCGTGCCGATGGGGGCGACCACCAGCCCATTTTGCTCGAGCAGTACGACGGCGTCTCTGAGAGCCATGCCTCTGGCGTCAGGCACTCCGTCAGTGTGCACCGGTCGCATGACGTGCAATGAGTCGCTGCGCACAAATTCGCCCGACATGTTGCCCTTGACCCTCACGCCTATCTTAGACGAGGCGTCGATAACGCGTCCCTTGCGTCCGCCCTTGATCTGAGGGGACGTATGGGCGCGCGATGAGGCCTGCTGCTCTTTGCGGAGAGCGTCGGCAGACACCCTTGCGGGCCTGCTGACGCTGTTGCCCCAGTCGGGCGACTGCGAATAAACCTTGTCGGCGATGGCACGGAAGACAGGCCCGGAGAGCGAACCGCCGTAATAGACCTTCGTCGACCCTATAGGATGGAACGTCTCTATGGCCACGATGCACGAATATTTGGGCTTGTCGGCGGGGAAATAGCCCACCATGGATCCGAGGTAATAACGGCCGCCGTCCACCAGATAACCCTTTCCGCCTTTGGCCACCTGCGCGGTGCCCGTCTTGCCGGCCACACGGTAATTGTCGTTGCGCAGTACCTTGGCAGTGCCGTCGTTGACCACGCCTTCGAGCGACTCCTGCAAAAAGCGCAATGTGCCCGGCGAGCATATACGCTCGTTGATGGCCTCGGTGTCGAAACGGCGCACCACCCCGTCGCTATTACGTATCTCAGTGACCAACAGCGGCTTGACATAGCATCCGTCGTTGGCTATGGCATTGTAAATGGCCAGCGTGTGTATCGGCGTCATGAGCATGGCGTAACCGAACGACATCATGGTGAGGGTGGAGCCGTCCCACTGTTTGTCGCCGGGGCGTCGTATAACCGGGGTGGCCTCGCCGGGCAACTGGAGGTCGTAACCCTTGTGCAGACCGAGCTTATATAGGTAATCGGTGAAACGCTTGGGATTGTGGCCGTAATATTTGTTTATGGCCTTGGCGAAGCCTATGTTAGACGACACCTCGAACACGCGTTTGAGCGATATGTTGCCGTAACCGCCGCGGTGGGTATCACTCACCTTTATCTTGTGGGGCGTGAGATAGGCCACGCCGTCGCCCGTGTCGAACATCTCGCCTATGCCGGCCTTGGCATCGTCGAGCAACGCCATGAGGCTCACCAGCTTAAAGGTCGAACCCGGCTCCATGTTCATGCCCACGCCATAGTTGTAATCTTCTATGTAACGCACCGAGCCGTTGCTCCTGACCTGTTTGTTGAGGTTGGCGATGGCTCTTATCTGCCCCGTGGACACCTCCATGAGTATGGCCGTGCCCCATATTGCGTCATGCTTTTCGAGCTGCTCGCGCAGAGCCGCCTCGGCCACCTCCTGCACCTCTATGTCTATGGTGGAGACGATGTCGTGGCCGTCTATGGGGGTGATATTGTTGGGATTTGGTATGGGCATCCAGAAGTTGCCCGATATTTTCTGCACCGCTGTAACGCCGTCGACACCCGAGAGCTCTTTGTCGAAAAAGCTTTCAAGGCCGAAGCCCCCCTTGGCATTCATGCGTCCTATGGTACGACGCGCCATGTCGCCATTGGGGAAAATGCGCTGCTGCACGGTATCTATGACCATGCCGCCGCGGTTGCGACCTCTGCGCAGTATGGGGAAGCCCACCACCTCTTTGAGCTCTATGTAATTGATGCGCCGGGGCGTGATGCGCTTGTAACGGTGCCGACCGGTGCGCCAACGCGAGAGCGAGTCACGATAGGCGGCGGCGGTGCGGTCTTTGAAGAAGCCCGACAGATAGATGCTCAGCGAGTCGACGCCCGCGCGGAAGGCATCGTCGTCGAGGCCCTCGGCAGCGAAGTCCATGTATATGTGATAGAGGGGTATGGTGGTGGCCAGCATGCGGTTGTCGTGCGAGAGTATGTCGCCGCGTTTGGCCTCGGTGTTGCGTATGCCGAAGCTGCGGCCGTTGCGCGCCTCTTCACGGAGCGAGAAACCCTCTGAGCTGTATTGTATGTAAAGCATGCGGCAGACAATGACAAGGCCCACCAGCAGAAAGACATAATAGAGATACATCGACCTGTCGTATATCTCCTTGCGTATATCCTTGCGCTGGTCGGCAGCCGGCTTGGGCCCTCCGCTGTGACGGAAACGATATTGATAATGTTGCGAACTCATCATCTGATCTG
Organism: uncultured Rikenellaceae bacterium; assembly: GCA_947054185.1. Taxonomy (GTDB): domain Bacteria; phylum Bacteroidota; class Bacteroidia; order Bacteroidales; family Rikenellaceae; genus CASDZP01. The sequence goes on from CAMRVW010000041.1 coordinate 2,765, forward strand.
TTGCGGAGGGGTGTCGTTCTCGACAAGATCGAGCCCGCGCTCCTTTACCATTTTTCTGATGCTGGCCTCACGCGTCACCGACACACGCTGTGTCTCGGTGGTGGTGGCCGACACTTTCAGTCGTGCTATCTCGCGTTCGACGGCCAAGATGCGGCGATAACGTTTCTGCGTGTCGAATATGTTGAATATGTAAAGAAGCATCAGAAAGACAATATACACTATTGCCGGAGAACGACGCGTAACACCGTCTTCCGCAAGAAACTTACCCGATATGATGTCTTTGACTTTCATGCGATTAAATTTTTCGAGCCACCCTCAGCCGAGCGCTTCTCGAGCGGCTGTTGCGCTCAAGCTCCCCGGGCGAGGGTGTCAGCGGCTTACCCACGGCTTCGAGCGACAGGCTCGCATTGCCGTAAATGTCACGCTCGAGGAGGCCATCGCAATTGCCGCTTCTTATGAAGTTTTTGACAAGCCTGTCTTCAAGCGAGTGATATGTTATCACCGCCAGACGTCCGCCCGGAGAGAGCACCTTGACGCTCTGTTCCAACATCATGCGCAGGGCCTCCATCTCTCCGTTGACCTCTATGCGCACCGCCTGAAACAACTTGGCTAAAAACTTGGACTCTTCGCGCGCGGGTGTGTATCGCTTGACGGCCTCTATAAGGTCGCCGGTGGTTTCTATGCTCTTATTGTCGCGGCATGATATTATCTGACCGGCAATCTTGTGGGGCGACTGCAACTGACCGTAATCGCGGAAGATGCGCAAAAGGTCGGCATGGTCATAAGTGTTGACAACATCGCGGGCCGAGAGACCGGCGCTGCCGTTCATGCGCATGTCGAGCGGTGAGTCGAAGCGGAAAGAGAAGCCCCTCGAAGGGTCGTCGAAATGGTGCGACGAAACGCCCAGGTCGGCCAATATGCCGTCGACAGACTCCACAGAGCGCGCCCTGAGCTGCGAGCGGAGAAAGCGGAAGTTACTGCGCACGAACACGACACGGTCGTCGTCGGGCAGGTTGGCCTCGGCATCGGCATCCTGATCGAAGGCCACGAGCATGCCGTCACGCCCCAACCGCGACAGTATGCCGCACGAATGGCCGCCGCCGCCGAACGTGCAGTCGACATAGACGCCGTCGGGCTTGATGTCGAGGCCGTCGAGGCTCTCTTCAAGCAAAACAGGTATGTGATAACCATCCATCGTCACCTCCTTTTCGACACACGCAACACGGTGAGCCGGAAATTATTACCTGCAAATATACGAATTTTAAATTTCGCCGCCAAACATTACCGCGCCGCAAAAGAGCTCTTTGTAAAGGGAGTCTTCCGGAATACATGCAAACGTAACTGCCGGGCACACAATCCCCTTTGGCGACACTCTCTGCCGTAACACATCGGCTTTCATTGAGCCGCCTGCCCCAAATGGGGCCACCGAAAGCATCCTTTCACAAAAAAACAAGACGACACGAAAAAGAGACGACACCCGGGGTGCCGTCTCTCGGGTCGGCCGCCATGACCGACCTATTCGGATAAGGAGCCGAATCAATATTTTTCGGGAGCATCGTCAAGGTCGTCGACGCTCTCGCGCTTTTTGGTCATCAGGTACCACACAAAGGCGATATAGGCCACCACAAGAGGGATGAGGTATGACACGTATGTCATGGTCTTGAGCGTGAAGAGGCTCGATGACGAGTTGCTCACCGTGAGCGAGCTGTTCATGTCCGAGAGCGAAGGGTAATAGGCCGTGTTGTTGAAGCCGGCGCACAACATGAGTGCGGTGACGGTGACAACAACGCCGGGGCCGCTCACCCATATGGTGTTTTTGCAACGATCGAGACCCATGAACAACCCCACCAGAACCATGACAAGACCCAAAAGGAAGCCGGCACCCAACCAGCCCAGCTCCACGAAGTTATGGAAGTGCTTGTGGGCCACATACCATATTCTGCCCGTGGCGTGGTTTGTTTCATACCCACCCCCGAGCATCACACCGCCGAAGAAGACGAGGAAGAATACAAGGAAAAGCACCGTCGAGACTATGAGCGGACGGCGGCTCTTGGCTATAATCTTGTTGCTGTTGACGGTGGCGTAAAAGTAATGTATCGCAAGGGTGCGCGAGAGGAAGAATACGGCCAGCCCGAGGGCGACGTTACGATAGTCGAGCACCGCTTCAAGACCGCGCCAGGGCGACTGCCACTGCGATATTACGTTAGAACCCGAGAGGGATGCTATGTTGTCGCGCGAGACGGTAAACTCGGCCCCCGTGAAGAGCGTACCCAAGGCCGTGCCGAGCAATATGGTGCCGAAAAAGCCGTTGAGCACCAGGAACGACTCATAGACACGCGCCCCCAGCAGGTTGGAGGGCTTGCTGCGATATTCGTATGCCACCGCCTGAATGACGAAAAAGAAGAGTATGGCCATCCAGACGTAAAAGGCGCCGCCGAAAGAGGTCGAGTAAAAAAGCGGGAACGAGGCGAAAAAGGCTCCGCCGAATGTCACAAGAGTGGTGAAAGTAAGCTCCCACTTATGTCCCAGCACATTTATAAGCAGAGTCTTGCGATCTTTGTCGCCGCCGCTGAGACGGTAAATGAGGGTTTGCCCGCCCTGCACGAACAGAAGAAAGACCAATATACCGCAAAGGAGCGATATGACGAACCACCAATAGTGTTGATATGTAAGGTATGACTCCATCGTATCTGTTGTTATATTAATCCTTTATAGCCTCGGGTCCGTTTTTGACCTGACGCACCATTATCATTATCTCGGCCACCAACAGCATGGTGAAAAGCACGGCGAATATGAAGAATGTCGTCCTGACAGCCTCGTAAGAGAGCTCTGATACCGACGCCATTGCCGGCAGCATGTCCTGCACCGTCCACGGCTGACGTCCCACCTCAGAGACGATCCAGCCGGCCTGTCCCGCGACATAAGGCAGGGGCAACGACAACAGCATCAGCCACAAGGCCCAGCGCCGACGCACAAGCGTACCTTTTTTCAACATCACAAGGCATGCGGCAAAGAGCACGACAAACCACACGCCAAGCCCCACCATCACACGAAAACTGTAAAACACGAGCCCTATGGGTGGCACTATCTCATCTTCAGACTTAAGGAAGCCGTAACCGAAATATCTGAAATAGTCGTTATAGAAAGCCTCGCCCTCGGGGGTGTCGATATCGAACAGCCTCTTTATGCGGGCCAGCTCGCCGGTGTCGCCCTCACGCATGGCATTGCTGTAAAGCGTCACCTGCTCAAGGGCTTTGCGTCCGCGTTCCATCTTTTCCGAAACGGGCATTATGCCGTGTTCCGCGTTGCCGTATATGAGGTCGTTAAAGCCGGGCACAAAGGCGTCGAGATCGTGGAAAGCCAACAGCGACAACATCTTGTCTATCTTGACCTCGAAGTCGAATATGGGAGCGTCGTTGTCGTGCTTTTTATCGGTGTTGAGCAGCCCCACCACGGTGAGGGGGGTGCCGTTGCGCCCCTCGTAAAGAGCCTCCATGGCCGCCAACTTGGCAGGCTGGTATCTGGCCACATGCACACCCGAGGTGTCGCCCGTCCAGGCCGTGAACACAGCGCTGACAAGGCCGAACACCGCCGCCACCTTCATGCTTCTTATGGCGAAAGCCTCCTGTCTCTTCTTGAGCAGGAACCATGCCGATATGGCCACCACAAAGAGCGAGGCCAGCAAAAAGCCCGATGTTACCGTGTGGGCAAACTTAGACATGGCCACCGGCGAGAGGGCCACCTCAAGGAAGTCGACCATCTCGTTGCGGGCGGTCTCTATGTTGAAACGCATGCCGGCGGGATATTGCATCCAGGCGTTGGCCACCAATATCCACAGGGCCGACAGGTTGGCTCCTATGGCCGTAAGCCACGTGGAGGCCAGATGCATGCGCGGCGACACACGGTTCCAGCCGAAGAACATGACCGCCACGAAGGTGCTCTCCATGAAAAAGGCCAGTATGCCCTCTATGGCCAAAGGTGCGCCGAATATGTCGCCCACGAAATAGGAGTAATTTGACCAGTTGGTGCCGAACTCAAACTCGAGAATAAGCCCCGTGGCCACGCCTATGGCGAAATTGACCGCAAACAGACGCATCCAGAAACGCACCGTACGACGCCACTCGGGGTCGAACCCGCGACGGTAATAGATAGTCTCCATGAAGGCGCAAATAAACCCCAAACCGAGAGTCAGCGGAACAAACAACCAGTGATACATGGCTGTGAGGGCAAACTGTGCCCGAGACCAGTCGACAAGGTCTGTGATAGTAAAAATAGTCATTATCGAATAATGTTAACTTAAATCAGCTTAGTAACACACCTGCGTCCTGCACGTCGTATTGTTGCGGCCTTGGCGTCAAGGTGCGGTGACACACTGCCGTTTCTCCGCCATGCCATGCACCGCCGCCCCTGACCTGCCTGACGTTTCGCCTCCCGACCTTGCACTGCCATGCCGTAAACTGACACCCAGACGCAAGATTTCCTTGCCGAGGCTGCCGACGCATTTTTTCCGGCGCCGCACCACCGCCTCATATATGCGCGAGGGTTGTGAAACAGCACCTTACAATAAATGCAGGGCTCGACGGTTTACTTTATGGCAAAGGCCGGTTAAAGAACGTTTGTAATTTTCGGTTGAAATTCAAACAGTTTCTTATTACCTTTGCAATCCGGTCGGTCGCACCGCCCTCTTGCCGAGCTGCTCGAGCACGTAACCGCTCTTCTGCGTGGCTGTGTCGAACTGCGACATGACCGAAGGGAAGAAGAAGGGCTTCAAAACGGCAAACATGATAAACAACTTAACCAGAATAATGATCCACAGCGTTTTACCAACGGTCATCTCGCTGAATCCGTCACGATAAAAACGATATATCCGGTAAAGTTTTCCGCTCATGTCAAGTCGTGATGTGCCGCGAATATATGAATTTTTTTCAACAAAGAGACAAAAATGACAGACAAATACGCCGATGGCGATAAAATAGCGTCGCTGATAGCCGCCTCAAACGATATATTGCTGGCGGGACACACCAACCCCGACGGCGACTCGATAGGCTCTCTGGTGGCCATGGGGTCTATGCTCGAAGATATGGGCAAGCGCGTAATATGCGTGGTACCCAACGAGATACCGCGTTCATTGCGTAAGGCCAAAGGCGGTATGAAGATATACGATTTCACAGCGGCAGACCGCTATATCAAAGAGAGGCTGTCGACGTGCGACCTTGTCGTATGCCTCGATTTCAACGACATATCGACACGCATAGGCGCCCTGGGACCGGTGTTGGAGGCACACGCATGCCCCAAGATATTGATAGACCACCACTTATCGCCCGTGGTCGAAAATTTCGACGCCATCATAAGCGACCCGTCGGCCTCGTCGACATGTTACCTTGTATACAAGCTCATAACCGACATTGCCGGCACCGAGAGCATAACACCGCGCATCGCATCGGCGCTCTATATGGGCATGATGACCGACACGGGCAAGTTCAGCTTCGGAGCACTGACGCCCGAGCTGTTTCGTGCCGTGGCCGTATTGGTGGAGCGAGGCGCCGACATACGGGCAGTCGACATGGCGGTATTCAACAGCCAGTCTGAAGGGCGCGTAAGACTCACCGGATATGCCCTGCACAAGAAGATGGTGGTGTTACACGGGCACGGCGCCGCATACATAACACTGTCGCTCAATGAGTTGAACCGTTTCAGGCATCAGAGCGGCGACACCGACGGGTTGGTCAACATGCCCATGCAGATAGAGGGGGTCGACATATCGGCACTCTTCATAGAGACGGCCGAGTGCATAAAGATATCGTTCCGCTCACGAGGCGACAACGGACTGGATGTCAACACCTTCGCGCGTAAATATTTCATCGGTGGCGGACACCGCAACGCTGCCGGCGCCAAATCGTTCGACACCATGAACAACACCGTGGTGCGCTTCATAGAGGCGTTACAGGCAGAAGCGGAGGCAAAAAAGTCAATCGCAAACACTTCGGAGTCATGAATATAGACCTTGTGGTGGTGGGACGCACCAATGTGTCGTTCGTGGAGGCGGGCATGGGCGAGTATGTCAAGCGGTTGGGCCGTTACGTGCGTTTCGGCGTGGTGACGGTGCCCGACATAAAGGGCGGCGGGTCACTGTCGGAGGTGGAGCTCAAAGAGCGCGAGGGGGCTGCTTTGGTATCGGTGTTGGCCGACTATGACAGGGTGATATTGCTCGACGAGCACGGCACGGAACGAGGCTCTGAGGAGTTTGCTCAATGGTTGGAGGAGGCCATGAACAGAAGTGTGCGGCGCATGGCTTTCGTGGTGGGCGGCGCTTACGGCTTTTCCAAGAGAGTCAGGGAGTTAACCAAAGAGAGCATGTCTATATCGCGCATGACATTTTCGCACCAGATGATAAGGCTGCTGTTTGTGGAGCAACTCTATCGCGCCTTTACCATAATACGCAAGGAGCCTTACCACCACAGATGACCTTAACAATTATGTTACAGTCAATTACAGCCGTCATCTGAAGCTGTGCTTCAGGTATCCGCAAAGGGGAACACCGCACTGAGGAGCAACGTCACTTTAGCAAGATGCCAAAGCATGACATATTGCAACAGATGTGATTCACCGGAAGCGGTCCGGGGGTGAACATTGCAAGGCAATGCACCAGAATGTTCATCCAATAAAAGCATCCGCTCCAAGAGTGCCGGGCAAGGAAAAAAGAACATAAAGCACTAAAGACAAGATAATTACAGCGTCCGTCAGAGAAACAGGGCGGACAAACACAAAAACATTCAGGTATGCCTGTTGCTCACATAGGATTTCGTCGTTATGCCATAAAGGTCGACACGTTCATAAGGCGTTGGTGGCTTGTCACATCGGTGTCGTTGATGTTTGCGTGCATACTTTTCGGCAGGTTGTCGGGCAAGATATATTACTCAGATTACGCGCGCAACGTGGAGGACGCCATAGCCGCCATAGAGCACGAATTCGACACCATAGCCGGCGTATGGCTCGACACCGCCGCCACCAAAGACGCCTCTTTCGTATGGCGCGACAGCTCTTTAGTGCATAACATGCGCGCCCATAACACCGGCATATTCCTGTTTGACCACGACTCGCTCGTATATTGGAGCAAGTCGCCCATGGACGAGCCGCAAGAGCTTTTGCAGACCGACACATCGCGCCGTTTCGTATATTTAGGCAACAAGATATTGCTGCCCCTGAGGCGCGACTCGTGCGGCAGGAAGGCCATATCGCTGATAAACCTCGCCTATTACAACACAGAAAAGACCGTCATATCAGACGCCACCTGGAACCACATAGTCGACACCCGCAGTTACGCCATACTGCCATACAGCGACAAAGGGCTCAACATACGCAGCCGCGACGGAGAGCTGCTCTTCGGCATAGAGCCGCGCAAGATAGATCGCAACATGTCGGCAATGGAGTATATAGGCCTGCTCGGGTTTTTCATATTCTGTTACGGCATAACTCTCTGGGGGATAAGCTTTTCACGCCATCATAACGCCGTTGTGGCCATAATAGGCACCGCACTGCTGATATTGCTTTTGCGCATTATGGCCATATACACCGGGTTTCCGTCGGAGGGTTCGTTTTGGTTCAGCCCCCACTCCGGAATAAACGAGCTTCTATCCACCAAGTCGTATCGTTATTTTACGGTCGGCAACCTGTTCATAGACACCTTTTTAATGCTGCTTATAGCCAGCATGGCCGAGCGCATAAAGCACCGCATAAAGATACAGTCACGCAAATTTCCGACGGCCACCAAACGCACATATCTGGCCCTGTGGCTAGTCGTATCGTCGGCGTTTATGGTGTGGCAGATATACCTGATATCAAGGCTGATATATGCCAAGTTCGACAGCAAGAACATTGTGGACATATTTTCGTTCGACCTCGAAACATTCGTATCTTACATAATAGTGGTGGCGCAGACCACCATATACATACTCTTTTTCTCTTCGGCGCGAACCGTTTGCAGCCGCTCGACCATGATACTCTCGTCGTGCATACGTCCGTTGGCGGTGATTGTCATGCTGGCGTTGCTGTCGTCTCACTTTTTCGGCATGGCCAAGGTGGGCATAATATGCGTGGCGGCCCTGGCGGTGTTGCTGTTGGCGGCGCTGTGGAGAGACAAGCAGGTGCATTGGGTATGGCACTCGCTGATAATGGCGGCAATGATAACGGCAATGATATTTCACGACAGCCGCAACCATCTCAACGCCTTGCAACAACATGCGGCCATAGAGCTGGCGACAAAAAACGGATACTCCAACAGCACCCTCTATTCATACCTGCTCTCGGGCGATACCAGGGCTTTGAACAACACATCGGCATACTCGTTCGTAAAGGTGTCGGGCGACCACATCACCGAATACAACGGCGAACACATATACGGCATATCGCTGCTGGACCAGGATAGCAGAACAGGCTTGTTTTACAACCGCGGCAATTACAAACACTTCATTTACAAGTCGCCCGAGGACGGCTCTGTGTCGGTGGTGTCGCGTCAGGAGGTGACATTGATAGACCGTGTCACCCTCTTCATGTACATATTCATATTGTTGTTCGCCGGCCAGCTGTTATTCCTGCGTTTTTCCATACACGTGCCGCCGAGCGCATATTTCAAGGCCGGAATATACTCACGTGTGCAGATGACCGTCATGGGTGTGATAGTGATAACCGTGGGCATAATACTATTTGCCGTGTCGCGATTTTTCGTCGAGAACCAGAAGCTCGACTTGAGCACACACATATTCAACACCGCATTTTACGTAACCAGCGATTACCGGCACAATTTCCGCTCGGCACCGACGCCTGCCGACAGCACCCGCCTGTGGCAATGGGCAGCAAGGGGCGAGAAGAAATATCTCTCGAACATAAACGTGTTTGACCGCAACGGCGACCTTACGGCATCATCGTCGCTGCCGGCATATCGCAACAAGATAGTGCCCAGGAAGATAAACCCAGACATTTTCAACCTCGGCGACAAGTTCAAAACCAAGGTGGTACACGAAAGGGCGGGCGACTTAGGATATCTGTCGTTATATTCTCTTGTCAGACACGAAGACGGCACACGCTCATACATAAACATAATTTTCCGCGACGCCGACAACAAACCCACATCTTTACCACTGATAATCAACATACTGAACGTGTTTGTGCTGGCTCTCACCGTCGGTCTGCTGGTGTCGTTGTTTCTTTACAAACAGATAATGAGGCCTCTCAACATAATAAGTCAAAGCATACGCGACATACGTTACCGACGCCGCATAACGGGTTATTACCACAAGCACGGCAGCGAGCTTGAATTGCTCATAGACCAGTATAACAACACGTTAAGCGACCTTGAGGCCTCTTACGAAGAGCTGGCCAACCGCGAGCGCGAGGGTGCATGGAAAATTTTGGCGCAACAGATAGCCCACGAGATAAAGAACCCGTTGACGCCCATAAAGTTAAAGGTGCAGATGCTGCAACGCCGCAAAGCCAAGGGCGACCCCGGATGGGCCGACGACATAGACGGCTCGCTCAGCTCTATAGTGTCGCAGATAGATGTATTGTCGGGCATTGTGTCCGAGTTTTCCAACTTCGCCAAGATGAACATGAAGCCGCTCGAGCGCATAGACCTGTCGGCACTCATGGACGATATATTGCAGCTTTACCTCTCTTACCCCGACGTGGCCGTGACATATTGCAACAATGTGTCGCCGGAGGTGCCGTGGGTAATGCTCGACGCAGGCAACTTCAGAAGCGTGATTGTCAACATAATGGTAAACGCCATATATGCTGTCGGCGAGCGTTCTGACGCAGCCGTCGATGTGGCTCTCGACAAGGTCGACGGCGGCTATCGCATAAGCGTCAGCGACAACGGCGTCGGCATAAAAGACGAGGACAAAGAGATGATATTCAAGCCCTCGTTCACCACCAAGAAGAGCGGAAGCGGCATAGGCCTGACCATATCGCGGCAGATTGTCAAGAACATGAACGGCGACATCTCGTTCACTTCGGTATATGGCGAGGGAACGACATTTACAGTATTCCTGCCGAAGGCACCCTCAGAGGGACGATAGCCGCCGGGTGGTGCGGGTGGCTGTGAGATAGGCGGGATTGGTTTTCTTATTTTGATAGATTGCGGTGAGGGTTGGTTGTCGAGGAGTTGGGAGTCAAGGAATTGTATGTCCGGAGGGTCATTTGGGTTGTTCGTATTTTGGGCGTATTGGGGATGAGGGGAGCATTGAAGTTGAGGACTTGGAGTTTAAAACTTGGAGTTGGGGCTTTGGAGTCGGGGCTTTGGAATTGATGTGAAATCAAGACACACACGGCTTAACAACAGGCGTCAGCCACTGCGCGCATATGTTCCGCCGGAGTCGCATTTAGGGTAATGTGTCGGGCCGGGAGTATCTGAAAAGCCAATACCCTATTCTCTTTCCGTGCCACATCTGATTCACCAGGGTCAATTGAAAAAGGCAGGCCTTAACTGCTAGATTGTCCATTATTACAAGCCCTTGCGAGCTTCGTTCGTGGTCGGCCTGCCTTAGTTGTCGAGTCGAATTATAGATATTTTGCAGACAATATCATAATATTATCTCAAAAACTGACCAATTGTGCCTGTTTTATTTTTCAAACCCCTGCACGGCGGCCTCTTGCAGCGTAAGTTCACGCTAATTATGATAAACGGTCAGCCAAATCATCGGCGGACACAACGTACGCTCCGACCGGGCTGCTTATCGTTGCCACTCACGTACAAACCGGGATGTACGCATTGCAACTGACGCCCAATGGTAACCGCGTATACCCGCGTGGTGCACGAGTCACCCGAGCTGCCGTGACGACCGAGAATAAAACACTATATTTAAGCGAGATGCAATCTGACTTTACATCATTGATAATGTCCATAAAAAAAGATGTTGCGCTATCTGGGCGCAACATCCGTAAGGGTAACTAATATAAAGGCAGGCCGACACCCGCCCACCGGTGCTTGAAGGATTTGGACCGCATGAACTGTGTCGGCACCGTCAGCCTGCGTGTTTCAGAGGTGACGCAAGCCGCTGCCTTCGGGAAATATTAAATAACTTATTAGTATAAAATATTGTATAATCATAAAACTTAGGAATTTAAGGTTTTGTCTCTTGCAAAAGGCAGGCCGCAACTGCTAAAATCACCGTTATTACAAGCCCTCGCGAACTCTGTTCGTGGACGACCTGCCTTAATGTCAAATCATATTTGTCTTTACAATTTTTAAACCTGTATCTACAAAAACAAAGC
>CAMRVW010000042.1 GCA_947054185.1 uncultured Rikenellaceae bacterium
GCCCTAACGTTGCGTAAAACTGCTCCCCTCAAAAACTGTCCGACAAAAAACTGCAAACAAAAGCCATGCGGGGTCCCAAAAATGCAGGGGACTAAAACCCACCGCCCTGTCGCACAAACCATCCCAATCCCCCGACCGCCAAGCCCCGACATCTCAAACAAAAAACAGCAAACACAAAACATTGATTATCAATGTATCAGCAGTAAGCACACTTCGTTCGTCAAAAAAGTCAACACACAAACAATATTTCGGCATTATTTTTGTTGTTATGGCAGAAAAATTTATACTTTTGTACTAAATAATTTTTATTGTCAGTATTTAACCCGAAAAGCAAATGGCAACACTAAGCACACGTCAGATACAGAAGCTGTTACAAAAACTGTCGCCTCAGCAGATACAGATGATAAAACTGCTCGAACTGCCCGCCTTGCAGCTTGAGCAACGCATTAAGCAAGAGATTGAAGAAAACCCTGTCCTGGAGGAGAACGCAGAGAATGCCGACGACAAAGCCGACGGAGCAACACGCATAAACATAGACGATTACAGCCGAAACGAAGAGATCCCCTCATATCGTCTCTATGCCAACAATTACTCCAAAGACGACAAGCGCGGCACCATACCCCTGTCGGGCGGCATGAGTTACACCGAACATCTTGAAGAGCAGCTGTCGTTCAAGGGTCTCCCCGAGCGCGAACAGATGATAGGCAAATACATCATCGGCTCGCTCGACAACGACGGTTATCTGCGTCGCGACACGCAAAGCATCGCCGACGACATCGCTTTCGCCACAGGACAAGAGATAGAGACTGCCGAGATAGACAAGGTGCTGGCCATAATACAGACATTCGACCCCCATGGCACCGGCGCGCGCGACCTCCGCGAAGCGTTGCTGTTGCAGCTGGTGCATCACCGTCAAAGCGAGCCTGTCAAGGACGCCACCGCCATACTGACCAACCATTTCGACGCTTTCGTAAAAAAGCATTACGACAAGATCATCGCCCGCATGGGTATCGACGAAGAGAGATTCAAAAACGCCGTCGACGTGATAGTGGGGCTGCAACCCAAACCGGCGAATCTGTATAACGAGGGCGGACAATCGGAGCCAACCATACAGATAATACCCGATTTCATACTCGACAACAGCACCGGGCAACCGGAGTTGTCGCTCAACCGCAACAACATACCCGACGTCAAGATAAACAACAGTTACGTCAAGATGCTCGAAGAGATTGCCCGCGGTGGCAACCGCAAGAAGGACGAGAGCGACAAAGGCTCGGAGGCGCAACAGTTTCTCAAACAGAAGCTCGACTCGGCACGATGGTTCATGTCGGCAATAAAGCAACGCAACGCAACCCTGCTGCTGACCATGCACACCATACTCGAATATCAGAAAGAGTATTTCGAGACCGGCGATGAGGTCAACCTCAAACCGATGATCCTTAAAGACATCGCCGACAAAACAGGGCTCGACGTATCGACCATATCGCGAGTTGTCAACAGCAAATACATACAAACGCCTTTTGGCATATACTCGCTCAAATATTTCTTCTCAGAGGCCATGCAGACATCTTCGGGCGAGGAGGTGTCATCGCGCGAGATAAAGACGATATTGTCGGAGTGCGTGGCCAACGAAAACAAACGCAAGCCCATGACCGACGAGGCTCTCATGGAGGTGCTCAACGACAAGGGTTACATGATAGCCCGTCGCACCGTGGCCAAGTATCGCGAAATGCTGGGCATACCCGTGGCGCGGATGAGAAAAGAGTATTGATCATCACGACAAGGCATATTGCGTCCAGAACCGGAAACCGTCTCCGAGATGGTTCCCGGTTATTTTTTGCAAATGATCAGATCTTCAAGGGGGCATTAAAAATAAAATCCTTATTTTTGCGGTAAAATCCAAATCACATGAGTGAGAAACCGCTTTTTTCCATCCTTATCCCCACCTGGAACAACCTGCCATACCTTAAGCTGTGCATTGAAAGCATACGCAAAAACTCGACTTACAACCATCAGATACTGCTCTTTGTAAACGACGGAAGCGACGGCACCACCGAGTGGGTCAAAAGCACCGGCATACAACACATACACAGCCCCGAGAACGCGGGCATCTGCTGGGCGCTCAACTCGTTGCGTCCATTGGTCGAGACCGATTACATTCTTTACATGAACGACGACATGTATGTGTGTCCTGAGTGGGACCGTGTGCTGTGGGAGGAGATAGAGCGTCTCCCCGACAACAAATTTTTCCTTTCGTCGACGCTCATACAGCCCCGTCCTTTCTTCTGCAAGAGCGTCATAGCCCCTGCCGATTTCGGACAGAGCATAGAGACATTCCGCGAGGACGACCTTCTGGCCAACTATCGTTCACTGCCGCATGCCGACTGGCTTGGAGCCACCTGGCCGCCCAACGTGGTACACAAAGATATATGGGACCTTGTGGGTGGATACAGCATTGAATTTTCACCCGGTATGTACTCCGACCCCGACTTCTCGGCCAAGCTGTGGATGGCAGGTGTGCGACTGTTCAAAGGACTGTCCGACAGCCGCGTATATCATTTCGAGTCGGTGTCGACAGGACGCGTGAAGAAAAACAACGGCAGCCGTCAGTTTCTGGCCAAATGGGGCATAACATCGGCCTCGTTCATGCGACACGTGTTGAAACGGGGCGAGAGGTTTGATGGTGTCAAATCGGGAATAGACCGCATGGCCACAGGCAAGAGTCTGATGCGCAGCCGCATAAAGAAGATAGTGACCGCATTTTGTAAAAGCGGCGCGGTCAAGAACATCTGGGACGAATAAACGCTGCCGGGTTTATATTTACGGCAGGCTCGCACAAAGAGGCTTACGCACATCCCCCACATTGCGGGGCATGCCGTAAGCCTTTTGTACATCGTGGGAAATGGAAGCACAAGAGGCGGTGTCATGAAAAATTTTTCGTTTCAAATGACAGTATCATCTTATCATGTTAAACTATTTTTTTTATTTTTGTGTTTTAATCAACGCAACGATGACAAGAAAGATATTGCCCGAGAAGACGATAGAGAGGTTGAGCGAGTATCGTCGCACATTGTTACGCAAGCTCTCGGAGGGTGTCACTCACATACATTCGCATTCGTTGGCCTCCGTGCACGGCATCACAGCGGTGCAAGTACGTCGCGATCTGATGCTCATCGGTTTTAGCTCAGACAACAAAAAGGGCTATAATGTCAGCGAACTGATAGACTTCATAAGCTCCATACTCGATTCCGAGAGTGTTGCCGGCGTGGCCGTGATAGGCATGGGCAAGCTGGCCACGGCCATAACGTCATATTTCAACGGCAAGAGATCGAAGATGCGCATAGTGGCGGCTTTCGACAACGACCCCGCCAAGACAGGCACCCACATAGCCTCCATTCCCGTCTATCCCATGGAGGCGTTTTCCTCGGAGTGCGAAAGGCTCGGCATACGCATAGCTCTGCTGACGCTGCCGGCCAAAGCTCTCGACACCATAGGGGCCATGATAGACAAATCGCCCATAAGAGGCGTGCTCAACTTCACATCAAAGCCATTTACCCCGGCCGAGGGTTCGCAGATATATGTGGAGGATTACGACATCATAACACTGCTTGAAAAAGTGGCTTACTTCACCAAAGATGATAATCTGCCGTAACCCCTCCTCGCCGCTCTGCCTGCCGTCACCCGTGGTCACGATAGGCTCTTTCGACGGCGTACACATAGGCCACCGGGCCATAATAGAGCGTCTGGGTGCCATCGCCTCCGACATTGGCGGCACCGTGACCCTGATAACGCTTTACCCTCATCCGCGTAAGGTGCTCGGGTTGGATAACGATGGTTTTTACCTGTTGTCGTCGCTCGAAGAGAAAGAGCGTCTGCTCGAGGATGCCGGTATAGAAGTGCTTGTCGAGCTGGAGTTTACACGTCAGTTCGGCATGTTGTCGTCAGAGGATTTCGTGCGCGGCATAGTGCATGGCATAATAGGTGCCCGCCATGTGATAGTGGGATACAATCACCATTTCGGCCATGACAGGAAGGGAGATTACCACTCTCTGGCCGCCCTGGGACAAGAGTTGGGTTTTGGGGTCACCGAGCTCGACAAGCAAGACATGGAGGGCGAGAAGGTGAGTTCCACAACCGTGCGCGAGGCTCTCTTGCGCGGCGACACGGCGACAGCCACTGCCTATATGGGTCACCCTTATCTCTTTATCGGTCAAGTCAGTAAAGGAGTCATGACAGTGAGCGACCCTCTCAAGCTGGTGCCTCCGCCGGGCCGTTACCACGCAAGCACCATCAATGGAGACAAGATTATCGAGATAACGCCCTATCGGACAATACTATGCGATATGCCCGACGGCAAACAGACTCTCTGGGTGTCGTAAGGCGGTTTATGTCAACCTATGTCAAAAGAGAGCACGGGGGCTATCCTCGCGTCAACACCTTGCTCCGCACCACCATGACAACGCTTCTGAGGGCGGGGCTTACAGGCAGGAGCATCAGCAGATAGATGGCGCCATATACCAACGCCGTCACTATGGCTTCGGCGAAGAAGATGCCGAGCGACTCTATCGCAGGCGCCAAAGAGAGCAACCTGCCGACAACGACATGGGCGACGACGAGTAAAGCCAGATATTTGAAAAGCATAAGATAGAACGAGAGCACCCCGACACGGCAAAAACCGGCCCGGTAAAGATAGACCGGCTTCCACAGCAACACCACCGCCCCGGTGCTGACAAGTGTGCCGAGAACCACTCCTATAAGCCCGAACCATATACTGCCTGCCACCGATATCACTATGTTGAGGGCGGCCTCCGTCCATGCCGACCACACATCGCCATACAACCCATATCCGTTAAGGAACACCGATACAGGCTGCCTCAGAAGCGCAATATATAGCGAGCCGAGCATGCACATGAAGGTGGCTCTGTCGAGCACGTAACGTTCTCCGAGCCACACTGTCATGAAGGGATCGGCAAACAATAACGCGCACCCGCACAACACCCCCGCAAGCAGCAACACCACTGCGGTATATTGCTTGAACACATGATGTATCTTGTCGCGGTCGCCCTCCGATATCAGGTTGCCAACCCCGGCCCACGCCCCCGAGAAGCAGGAGGCGACGAACGTGGACAGCTTGCTGATAATAAGAGCATAGTTATAATACATCGTCACCGTGGTGAGCGATATGAAGTGGGCGATGACCACAGAGTCGGTCTGTGTGAGCACCACGGCGGCAAACTTGTGCGACACTATCTGCCTCATGTTTTTGAAGACAGAGCCGTAATACCCTCTTATCGAGCGTCCGAGCCTGAACGACGGGTGCAGCCACGGATATTCGCGTCTCACACGCCTTTCCAGCAGAACAGAATAGACCACCGCAGCCGCCACCTCTATGGCAAGAAAGGCGAAATATCCGCCTTCTGACCACAATGCCGCCATCTGCGCCAATATCTTGGCAACGGTGGTGAGGTTGAATATGCGTACAATGACATAGCCTCGTTGCGAGGCCGAAAGGAGGTATTGTTTATAATTTACGAAATAACTGAGCGATGCGGTGGCAAGAAAGCAGGCAAACGATATCATCACCGTGGATGCGGGCAGCTGTTCGTCGAGGAACGCCGGCATGAAGAACATCAGCACCGCCCCCACCGCAACGACGCCCACGCCTATAAGACGGAAAAGATAGCAGAAGAGCGATATGATGCGGCCTATCTCACGACGGTCGTTGTCGTATATGGGTTTAAAGAGGGCATATATTATGGCCGTGGATATGCCAAGGTCGGCAAGATTAAAGAGCCCTATGGTAAACTGCATGGTGGTGGTAAGGCCGCTGACGGTGTCGCCAAGATGCTCCAGAAACACCTTGCGCGAGAATATGTTGAGTGCCAACATGAGAAAATAGAAGAACAGTGATGTCTTCGCGTTTCTCAATCCATGCTTTATCCGTTCGCTCATTTTTTACCGTTTAGCCGCCTGTGCCACTCTCTGCGGGCGGGGTCGCGAGATTAAAAACTCCGAATATCCCGAAAACGAGATACCCGGAGCTGTAAATCAAACCTGAAGAGCACGTTTGTCACTGCGTCGCCCCATTTGCCGCGTCATCGTCTTGGCGAGCGCCGCCACATCAGAGACTCCGGTACCGGCACTGCCCCACCCTTCTTTGACGCCACAGCCACCTGACAACACCGGCCACCTTGACGCCGGCCCCTTATTATCGGCCCTCTCTTGACGACAGGTGCCATTTGGCGGCCACTGATTGCCTCCATCAGACCAGCCTCTTTATTATGCCCGCTTATACCACCGACACAGGCCCTTTGATTGCCTGCCACTTGCTGGCCCTTTTGACGCCGCCCTTGATTGCCGGCTTATTGGCTTTCGCCCCTCTTGGCTTCGGCCTCCGGAGTCGGACTTATGAAGCCCGGGACTTCACAGGGGTTTGGTGGCAGTGAGGGCTCTATTTAACGCCGTTGTTTTTGGCCTCCATAGAGAGGGTTGCGTGTGGCACTATCTTGAGGCGCTCTTTGGATATGAGCTTACCGGTCTCGCGACAGATGCCATAGGTTTTATTCTCGATGCGCACCAAGGCGGCCTCAAGATGTTGTATGAACTTGAGCTGACGTTGCGCCAGTCTGCCCGACTCCTCTTTAGAGAGGGTTGCTGCACCCTCTTCCAATATCTTGAACGTCGGCGAGGTGTCGTCGGTACCGTTGCTGGCCGTGTGCGTGATGGTGGCCCTCAACAGATCGTAATCGGCACGTGCCTTCTCTAACTTCTCGAGTATTATGGCCTTGAACTCGGCCAGCTCATCATCCGAATATCTTGTTTTTTCCTCAGACATAAACAACGTTTTTTTATTGTTGTGTAAAGATAACTATTTTCCCGGTAAAAACATCTCCCGAGGACGAAATCTATATCGTCACAGACCAAGAGTCGTCACCCGAGAGGTGCCGCCACATCACACCTTGGCCACTGCCACTTTCACCTCCACATCGTTGATGGCAACCATCTTGGCATCATCACCGGCAGAGGCGGCAACCACAACCTCCACGGCAAGCGTCTGCGAACCGATATATGAGGCATAGGCCTTTATCGCATCGTCCAGGTCGGGGGCAGACTCGAACGTAACCTTTATCTTGTCGGTAACCTCCAGGCCCGACTCCTTGCGTATGTTCTGTATGCGGTTGACAGCCTCGCGCGCGATACCCTCGGCCCTGAGCTCGTCGGTGACGGTGACATCGAGGGCCACCGTCAGCCTGCCTTCCGAGGCCACCAGCCAGCCGGGTATATCCTCTGATGTGATCTCGAAATCGCATGCCTCCAGCCGGTAATCGTTGCCACCGAGCGAAAGGGTGAAGAAGCCGTCGCGCTCCAGAGAGGCGATATCGTCCTGCGTGAAGCGGCCCACTGCGGCACCGACCTCTTTCATGAGCGGGCCGAACTTGGGCCCCAGAGCCTTGAAATTGGGCTTGATGCGCTTGGTGAGCACACCGGCCGTGTCTGTTATATATTCTATCTCTTTGACGTTGACCTCAGAGAGTATCAGCGGGCGCACCGCCTCTATCTTATCGCGCATGCCCGCCTCCATGATAGGTATCATCATCTTGCTGAGAGGCTGACGCACCTTTATGCTCACCTTGCGCCTTAGGGCCAGCACCATGGACGATATGCGTTGCGCCATGCTCATGCGCTCTTCCAAGGCTGCGTCTATGAGCGACTTATCGACCGTGGGGAATGGCGCCGTATGTACCGATCCGCAATCTTTGCCCTCCAACGAGTGGAGGTCGCAGAAGAGGCGCTCGGCCATGAAGGGAGCGAAGGGTGCCAGAAGGCGGCTCACCGTCTCGAGGCAGGTGAAGAGCGTCTGATAGGCCGCGAGCTTGTCTTCAGTCATGCTGCCGCCCCAGAAGCGTTTGCGATTGAGGCGCACATACCAGTTGGAGAGGTTCTCACCCACGAAATCTATAATGGCGCGGGCGGCCGGAGTGGGATCGTAAGCCTCAAGCGAGCGTCCAACGTTGTTGACGAGGGTGCCCAGCAGCGACAGTATCCACCTGTCTATCTCGGGTCTCTTAGAGACGGGAACGCAAGGCTCGGCACCCGTGAAGCCGTCCACATTGGCATATAGGGCAAAGAAGCCGTATGTGTTATAGAGTGTGCCGAACATCTTGCGACGCATCTCATCGACGCCCTCGACGTCAAACTTAAGGTTGTCCCACGGCTGGGAGTTGCTTATCATATAGAGACGTACCGCATCGGCACCATACTTGCCTATCACCTCGAACGGGTCGACGGCATTACCGAGGCGCTTGCTCATCTTGTTGCCGTTTTTGTCGAGCACAAGACCGTTGGATATGATGTTCTTGAAGGCCACCGAGTCGAACAGCATGACGGCCAGGGCATGGAGCGTGAAGAACCAACCTCGCGTCTGGTCGACACCCTCGGCTATGAAGTCGGCGGGGAACATCTTGCCGAACCCGGCACCGCTTACCTCGAAGGGATAATGCTGCTGCGCGTAAGGCATGGCGCCCGAGTCGAACCACACGTCTATAAGGTCGCTCTCGCGTCTCATGGGCTCGTCCTTGGAGCTTACCAGCACAATGTCGTCGACATAGGGACGGTGCAGGTCGAAACTGTCATAGTTGGCTTTAGAGAAATCGCCCTCCTTGAAGCCCGCAAACGGATTTTGTGTCATGACACCCGCAGCCACCGCTTTCTCTATCTCGCCTTTGAGCTCGGCAACCGAACCGATACATTTGAGCTCGGAGTAATCTTCCGTGGCCCAGATAGGCAGCGGAGTGCCCCAGTAACGCGAACGCGACAGGTTCCAGTCGACAAGGTTTTCGAGCCACTTGCCGAAACGGCCCGAGCCGGTGGACAGAGGCTTCCAGTTGATGGTCTCGTTAAGCTCCAACAGCCTGTCTCGCAGGGCCGTGGTCTTGATGAACCACGAGTCGAGCGGGTAATAGAGCACCGGCTTGTCGGTACGCCAGCAGTGGGGATAGTTGTGGGTGTGCTTCTCTATCTTGAACACGCGGTTAGAGGCCTTGAGCATCACGCACATGTCTATGTCGAGCGTGGCGTCGTCCTCTTTGAGCGCGGCGTCGTAAGCATTCTTGACATAACGGCCCTCATACTCCTTATAAAGAGCCGTGTCGACATTGGCGCGCACAAAATCGTCGTCGAGGTCTGAGAGCAGGAAGAACTTGCCTGTGCGATCGACCATGGGCACCTGCTTGCCGGCCTTGTCGACCAAGACCAACGGAGGTATGCCGGACTGCTTGGCAACCCTGTCGTCGTCGGCGCCGAAGGTGGGGGCTATGTGCACGATGCCGGTACCGTCTTCGGTGGTGACATAATCGCCGCCTATCACGCGGAAAGCGTCGCCCTCGGGCTTAACCCACGGCACCAGCTGCTCGTAACGTACGCCAACGAGCTCGCTGCCTTTATGCTCGCCAACCACACGGAAAGGTATGTTTTTGCCGCCACCGTCATAAGACGACATGTCAAGGCCTGCATTTTTATCGGGGAAATAGGCCGACAGCTGTTCTTTGGCCACTATCGCCGTCATAGGCTCGCCCGTGTAAGGATTGAACGAGGCCACCCGCAGATAGGTGATACCCGGGCCGACGGCAAGAGCGGTGTTTGACGGCAGGGTCCACGGTGTGGTGGTCCAGGCCAGGAAATAGAGACTGCCGTGCACATCCTCGAAGAGTTTCTCGCTTGCGGCATCGCGCACGACCTTGAACTGAGCCGTGCAGGTGGTGTCTTTGACATCGCGATAGCAACCCGGCTGGTTGAGCTCGTGGTTTGAAAGGCCCGTTCCGGCAGCCGGAGAATAGGGCTGTATGGTATATCCTTTATAGAGCAACCCTTTACCATACAGTTCTTTAAGCAACCACCACAGGGTCTCTATATATTTGTTGTCGTATGTTATATAGGGGTCGTCCATATCGACCCAATAGCCCATCATCTCGGTGAGATTACGCCACTGGGCCGTATATGCCATAACCTCGCTGCGGCAGGTTTTGTTATACTCCTCGATGCTTATCTTGGTGCCTATGTCCTCTTTGGTTATGCCCAATTTCTTTTCAACACCCAGCTCGACGGGCAGTCCGTGAGTGTCCCAACCGGCCTTGCGGCGTACGCGAAAGCCGCTCTGAGTCTTATATCGGCATATAACGTCTTTGATGGTGCGGGCCATGACATGGTGTATGCCGGGCATGCCGTTGGCAGAGGGGGGCCCCTCGAAGAAGATGAAGTCGGGAGCACCCTCGCGCAACTCCACACTCTTCTCGAACGTTCTGTTTCTTTTCCACAACGACAGTATATCGCTGCCTATGCCCGCCAGATCAAGACCTTTATATTCCGGAAACTTACTCATATTCTTTATTATTTTATCTGCAAAGTTATGAAAAAAAAGGTTTTCGCCAATCATTTATTCCTTCAAGAAAATAAATTTAGGATGGAAGATGTCGCCGTGCGGTTTTGGGGAGGGGTTTGGGGAAGGGAGCAAATGCAAGCAATGGTTACTTTGATGATATTCGGCTTATTCGCATCTTGGCGGCACCTTAGATACTTCCGCTATCGTTTATTTCGTATCGTTGGCTGTCGGTCTTAGATACTCTCGCTCGGCAAAACCAAACTATCGTTTGCTTTTGCTCTCGCTTAATCGTACTTTGACCTGGCGGTCTTAGATACTCTCGCTCGGCAAAATCAAACTATCGTTTGCTTTTGCCCTCGCTTAATCGTACTTTGACCTGGCGGTCTTAGATACTCTCGCTCGGCAAAATCAAACTATCGTTTGCTTTTGCCCTCGCTTAATCGTATCTTTGTCACAAAACGCATTTAAGGTTATGATAAAATCAAGTGGCACGGCACAATCGTTATTCGTCTCGCTCGACGACATGTTAAACCAGCGTCACGTATTGTACAGATTGGCGCAAAAAACTGACTGGCAGAGATTTGACAACATGTTCACCCCGTTGTATTGTCATAACAACGGCCGGCCGGGCAAACCCATACGCCTGATGTGCGGGCTGTTGATGCTCAAGATATTACGTAAGATATCAGACGAGGTTGTGGTGGAACAATGGAGCGAAAACGCCTATTTCCAATACTTCTGCGGCATGAATGAGTTCGTGCCCGCCTTTCCGTGCAACGCCTCCGAGCTGGTGCACTTCCGTAAGCGCATAGGTCAGGAAGGACTCGACGCCATAGCCCAAGAGTGCGCCCGCCTTACAGAAGAGGAGAAACGCGCCGCCGAAGAGAAAGAGGCTGAAAAACAAAAGCAACAAGAGGAGGGGCAATAGGCACCCACCCCTTCAGGATAGATGCTGGCTTTCGGTATGTCGCGACATACAGAAAGCCAGCATCTATTTAAAAATCAACACAATCACGCCTAACATCGGAAAACAAAGGCACATGTCCCCAATGCTGTGCGGCAATCCGACAGCCATCTATCCGCAGGGACTTAACGAAGGTGCAAAACCGCCGCGAATACCTTTGCGTCCAACGACTTGCCAAACAAAACAACAGAGTATCCCAAGCCTCGACATATTACATACAGCCGCATTAACAGCCAGGGCAAAATAAGGCGCCCAATATTCCACAGGCATCAGACAGACACCTGACATTATGGCAGATAACGGTCTTTCTTTGACTGGTGTATATCGGCGATGGTTATCAGTATGCCCGTCTCGAACACCTCGCCGAAGTCGGGATTGACAACAGTGCCAAACACCTTCATGGTTGACGATAGGTTCATGTAAGCGTTTATCATGGGTGGTATGGCCACGCCGTGCGAACGTAACTGCTGGGTCAGTATCTTGTGGTCGGCGGCGTAATCGTCACCTGTGAATATCTGCTCCATGGCTGCGGTGTCCCACTCGGTGGGCAGAGGGTGTCTGGGCAGCACCAGACCATCGGTGTCATGGAAATATTTGTCGAGAAAGTAATGGAGCTTCTTTCTGGCTTCGGCATCGTAATTGGCATACATGGTAACCTTGCCTAGGAAATACTTCATCTCGGGGAAAGCCACCACCAGCGCGCCGAGGCCGTCCCACAGATTGTCGAGGGCATAAAGCGACTTGATGCCGCCACGCCGCCCCTGATAACGAGGCTGCACGAACGATCGACCCAGCTCTATGAGGCAGGGCAGATAGTCGGCCCTGAACCTGTCGGTGAAGTCGAAATAGTGCTCGGTCGATATGTTGGTCGGGTGGGAGGTGTCGGAGACGATATAACGGTAACCGCCTATTATCTCGGCTGCGTCGGGGTCCCACACTATGAGCTGACGATAGCCCTCGGGGGCCAGGTCGTCGACGTCTATGTCTAAAGATTTACCGGTACCGCCACCGGCATCACGAAAGGCCTCCTCGCGCAGACGTCCTATCTCACGCATCAGAGAGGGCGAGTCGGCCGCAGTTATAACATATATCTCATTACCACCGTTTCGAGTGCGGCGTATCATTTTGTCTTCGGTAAGTTCTGCAAGCAAAAGCCGCCTGTCAACGGGATCTATTATCCGTTCTTCCATAGAATCAAGTTGCGATTGAGCGTCTAAGATAATCCTTTTAGCTTAACTTCACAAATCATAGCACATTTTTTTGAGCTCCGCCGCCTCAGAGGCCGCATGCCGACCACCTTTGAGAGAGTCATGAGGCACAGGCTTGCCGAAACGCAGGTTTATGGCGGACCCCCTCTTGCCGAAAAGCTCTCCCGGCAGGAGCACCAACTCAAGGTTTACGCCTATGCCCAACCTCTTGCGCAGTGAGGCCGCACGGTAAAAACGGGGCGAGTTGACCGCATCGACAAATGTCGGCACAATGTCGCGACCGCTCTCAACGGCCTTCTGAACGAAGTTTTTCTTCCACTCCATATCGCGAATGACACCGTCTATGCGACGGGAGCACAGACCCGCGGGGAAGTATATAACCGGCAGGTCGGAAGCAAAAAGCTCGTTGTACATCTTGTAATAGTCCTGATTTTGCGAGCCGTACTTGTTGACAGGCGTGAATATCGACCTGAGGGGGTCGAGCTTCATGAGCACGTCGTTGACAACAAGCCTCACATCGCCGAACCGCCGGGCCACCGCCTCGGCCAGCACGAAAGCATCGAGCCCGCCCAGAGGATGGTTGGCCGCAAAGATGTAACGTCCGTCGGGAATGTCGTCAAGACCGCTCCACGAACGGCTGATGCCGAAGTCGTCGAGCACGGCAGTGATGAACGCCACCCCCTCGAGATGACCGAAACGGGCAAGGACATCGTTAATCTCATCCTCGTGTATGATGCGCGCCAACGCCTTTATCACAAAGCCGGGCAAGCGGCGATAAAGACGCTCGTTCTTGTCGCGTATGACCTTGGATAGATCTATCTTCATTATATTGTCATGAGTTTGGGTGCAAAGATACGAATAAGCCGAGAGGCGAGCAAATTTATTTGCTTGCCCGAGGCGGAGTATCTAAGGCGAAGCCAAAGATACGACTAAGCGAGAGCAAAAGCAAACGATCGTTTGTTTTTGCCGAGCGGGAGTATATTAAGACTGCCAAGTCAAAGATACGAATAAGCCGAGAGGCAAACAAATTTTATTTGCTTGCCCGAGGCGGAGTATCTAAAACCGCCAGGTTAAAGATACGAATAAGCCGAGAGGCAAACAAATTTTATTTGCTTGCCCGAGGCGGAGTATCTAAGGCGTCAGCCAACGATACGAATAAGAGAGTGCAAAAGCAAACCGCCTGTCTTTGCCTTCGCGGTTATGATTGCCGTAACTGCCGTTTTGATTTACTGAAACTGCCTCCGGCGGCCCTTCCGGGGGAGGGGTCACAGACCCCGTTTTGATATTT
>CAMRVW010000043.1 GCA_947054185.1 uncultured Rikenellaceae bacterium
AATATATACCGCAGCGAATTAATCCCACTCAAACCGCCCATTACTTTCCCGCTTAGCCCTCCGCAGGCTCCGTTCCGCTCTCCGTCACGCCAAAGGCACGGCACCACAACCAACCCAAGGTGCCGTCCGTCTTTCTCACTCACCACGCCCCAACCTCATCACACTCTCGGCCTCCACGCCAAAGTCAAATTCCCCATACTCCCGACCCCTAATCCGCACCCAATGAGGCCGGCCCACAGCGGTCTGAGTGTAACTAAAACCGCATACTCCTCCTTACACCCCCAAGTCCCTCTCTCCGCACTCTATCCGGGCTATGCTTGTCAGCACCAGTTCCTTTATGCGTGGTGATGTTATTGTGCCGATGTACTCTTCTATTGCGCGTTCGCCCTTGCTTTTTGTCAGGTCAGAGGCGTAATCGCACAAATATTCCTTCAGTGTCATTATTGCGTTGGGAGCGCAACATTCGGCAATATTGCCGCTCTTCACCAACGACATGAAACGGTCGCCTGTGCGTCCGCGACGATAACAAGAGGTGCAAAAGCTGGGTATGTGGCCGTTGTCGAGCAACCACGATACGACCTGGTCGAGCGAGCGCCTGTCGCTTATGTCGAACTGCTCGGAGCCGTCGTCGTCGCCTGCCCCGGCATACCCGCCCACCCCTGTGCGCGAGCCGCCGCTCAACTGAGTCACCCCCACCTCGAGGAGAGCCTCGCGCGATGTCTGAGACTCACGTGTGGATACTATCATGCCGGTGTACGGCAGCGCCACGCGTATTATGGCGGCAATCTTCCTGAATGTGCTGTCGGGCACGGCATTGTCATAATCGGCGGGGTCGATGTCGTCGGCCGGACATATACGCGGTATGCTGACGGTGTGAGGTCCCACTCCGAACCGCGCCTCCAAATGCTCGGCATGCATCAAAAGACCTGTCAGGTCATAACGATAGGTGTCGAGCCCGAAAAGCACCCCTATGCCCACGTCGTCTATGCCCGCCTCCATTGCACGGTCCATGGCCTCGGTGTGGTAACGATAGTCGCTCTTGGGCCCTGACGGATGCAACTGCTCGTATGTCAGCTTGTTGTATGTCTCCTGAAAAAGAATGTACGTGCCTATGCCTGCCTCTTTCAAACGGCGATAGTTGTCGACCGTCGTGGCAGCTATGTTTACGTTCACACGCCTTATGGAGCCGTTACGATGCCTTATCGAGTAAATGGTTCCTATCGACTCCAGAAGATAATCCATGCCGCTCATTACCGGGTCTTCGCCCGTCTCTATGGCAAGACGCTTGTGTCCCATGTCTTGAAGCGCCGTCACCTCGCGGCGTATATCGTCTTGCGACAGACGGCGGCGCGGTATCGATGTGTTGGAGGCGTGAAACGGACAATACACGCATCCGTTGACGCAATAGTTAGACAAATACAGCGGCGCAAACATCACTATCCTGTTGCCGTAAAAGCGTTGCTTTATGCTCTTGGCAATGCTGAAAAGACGCTCGTTCAGCTTGTCGTCGTCACACTCCAGCAGCAGCAAGGCCTGGCGATGGTCCAGCCCGCGACACTCAGCAGCCCGATCCAATATACGTTCTATCAGGGTCTTGTCGCCACAGTTGTCGGCGGCATAACGCAAAGTCTCTTCAATCTCGCTTGCACAGATAAACTCATGGGCATGCGGTGATAACCTGTCATACATAACGTGTCTGTTTTCTTGAGGCGAAGGTACTAAAAAGCATCGACAGAAAGAAGATCACATGCAAATAATCACGTCCCTGCCCCCCGAAGCTCTCGTTCCACCCCCGACCAAAACCCGAACCAGCCGAAAACCGCCGCCCCCGGCACACGAAATGTGACGTAAACACAAATCCCTTGTTCCGGGCTGAGGAACGATAGCCCGACAAGTTTTTGCCCCGCATGGCTCCGCGCCGGCAGGGCGGCCGAGGCACGAGGCCGCAACGGGCCGACCCTCCCCCCGGGAGGCCCGTACATCGCAGAGCAATATTATAGTGCAGTGACTAAAATACCTCCCGCGGCCCATTACCTCCCAGCCTTGGCCCCCCAGGCTCGGCCCGAAGCTCTGTCAGGCTAAAGGCACGTACCGGCCAACACCGCGGTCTGAGTGTAACGAAAACCGCACACTGTTCCTTGTGAATGACAAAACGAAGTGACGCCATAAACACAAATTCCTTGTCCCGGGCTGAGGCACACAAGCCCGAGCGGCCCGGAGCCTCCCCAAACGGAGGGCCGCACCCCGCAGAGCAATATATGTCGCAGTGAATTAATCCAGTTCACCCCATTTATCACTTTCCCGCCTCTGCCCTCCGCAGACTCCGTCCCGCTCTCCCTCACGCAAAAGGCACGTCACGGCCAACCCAAGGTGCCGCCCGTCTTTGTCACCCACCACGCGCGAACCTCACCATGCCCTCGACCTCCGCGCCGATGCGGCCCTCGTTCCTCGGGCCCGCCCACGCTCTCCAACTTCACGCCAAAGTCAAATCCCCCCACTCTCCCGACCCCGAATCCGCACCCCATGGGGCCGACCTGTGGTCGGCCCCACCTCTTCCATTGATCCGGCAGTCTGTCAAAAAGGTGTCCGTGACACCCCGACATTTCAAATTACCGGCAATAACGGCACAAAAAACGGGTTCTTTAATTAAAAAGGTTATCTTTGCTTTTGTAAAACCGATGTCATGATACGCGAAACAGACTTTCAACTGCTGGAAAACAAGATTATAAACGATGATTATGTGCCCACTGCGGCAGAGGCCGTCGAGCTTACCAAAGGGCCCAACAGAGAGCGCCTGTGGATGCTTGCCGACAGGTTGCGCCGGCACTTTCAAGGCGATTATTTCGACACCTGCTCCATAATCAACGCCCGCTCGGGCCGATGCTCCGAAGACTGCAAGTGGTGCGCGCAATCCATTCATTACAAGACCGATATAGACATCTATCCGCTTGTCGACTCTCACCGTGTGCTTCAACTGGCCAAATACAACGCCACTGCCGGCATACGCCGTTTCTCGTTCGTCACCAGCGGTAAAAGCGTCACCGGCAGCGAGATAGAGCAGCTTGCCGAATATGCGTCAGACGTGTTGGCCGAGACCGACATGAAGGTGTGCGCCTCGTTGGGGCTTGTGAGCCGTGACGACCTTGAGAAGCTGTACGACAGCGGCGTCACGCGCTATCACTGCAACATAGAGAGCGCCCCGTCGTTTTTCCGCTCTCTGTGCACCACTCACACCATCGACCAGAAGCTGGAGACCATACGCAACGCCAAGAGCGTGGGCATGAGCGTCTGCTCGGGCGGCATCATAGGCATGGGCGAGACCATGCGCCATCGCATAGAGATGGCGTTGCTGCTCCGCTCGGTGGGTGTCGACTCCATACCCGTCAACGTGCTCAACCCCATCAAAGGCACACCGCTTGCAGGCAGACAGCCCATGCGCATGAACGACGTGCTCACCTCGTTTGCCATCATAAAGGTCATCAACCCCAAAGCGGTGGTCAGAATGGCCGGCGGGCAGACCGTCATCTCGGAATACAAGAGCCGCCTGCTGGGTTGCGGTGTCAGCGGCGCCATCCTCGGCGACATGCTCACCACCGGCGGCGAGGCCATCAAACACGACATGAAGATGATACGTACGGCGGGGTTCGGCATAGTGCCCGAAGATGATCCGGAGGGTCGTTAGATCACGAACTCCACCTCTTTGAAGTAATAGCCGCTCCGTTGCCCGTCCTCCCGCTCAAGCGTCATCATGCCGTCGGGCGCTATGGATGCTATCTTGGCGCAGAACGGCCCTTTGTCGTCGGCAAAAGGGTGGAAGCCCTCCTTGCGATAGAGCGCCGACATGTAACGGGCGTGAAGGGCGGCGCGGTCGTCCTCGCTGCCGTCGGCCAGCCTGTAAAAGGACTCGAAACGACGGCAAAACGACGTGAGCAACGCCTCACGGTCAAACTCCCTGCCTGCCAGTCCGAACATGGATACGGGGTTGGGAGCGTCACCCCTGAACACTTTCTGGTTGACGTTAAGCCCCACGCCTATCACCGACATGCCCACGCCTCCGTGTGCCCCCACCGAGTTCTCTATCAATATGCCGCATATTTTTCGTCTGTCGACGTAAATGTCGTTGGGCCATTTCACCGTGGCCGTCACCCCATTGTGATGCAACGCCTCCACCACCGTCAGCGCCACAGCCTCCGACAGGGCGAAAACGTTGTCGAGGCGCAGCGACCGTGGCTTTACAGTAAACGAAAATGTAAGGTTGGCGCCCGGCTCGCTCTCCCATACGTTGCCGCGCTGGCCTCGTCCATTGGTCTGACTGTCAGCCCACACCAGCGTGAACGGAGGGTATGTGCGCACGGTGTCGTTGGTCGACCCCACGGTGTTTAAATATATTACGTCAAACATTTTGTTGTTAAATTTTACTTAAATCAGACTCCAAAGGTAACCACTTTAATTATTTTTATTACCTTTGTGCGTTCAAAAAATCGAAATGCAGGGCATAAGAGACATATCATTCATTGTAACAGACGCTTTCTGTGGCGTTTGCAGCTCTGCACGTGCGCGCGTCGAGCGACGACGACGATAGTTTTTCGACCACGTGTCGGAAGTTTTCCCGTTTCCATGTAAAGACGAAAAGGGTGTGTCTGCCCTTGATATGCCTTAACCGGGTCTTTTCCAAAGCAATAACTTTTTAATCTTTATACATTGACAATGACGATTGACGATTTTGAGGTGTCGGTTGCAAACGAAAGCCACACATCTTTCGCTCAGGCCATCTGCGACGAAATGGCAGAGTCGGCCAAGGCTCGCGGCACGGGCATCGCACGCCGCACCGCCGAATATGTTGCCGGCAAAATGCGTGACGGCAAGGCTGTGATAGCCTTCCATAAAGACGGCCGGTGGGCCGGCTTCAGCTATATAGAGACATGGGGCCACGGCGAGTATGTCGCCAACTCGGGCCTTATAATAAACCCCGAGTTTCGCCGCTTGGGCTTGGCCAAAGCCATAAAAACCAAAACATTCGCCCTGTCGCTTTACCGCTATCCCACGGCCAAGCTCTTCGGTCTGACCACAGGGCTGGCCGTCATGAAGATAAACTCGGGCCTGGGTTATGTGCCGGTGCCGTTCTCCGAGCTTACCGACGACGACAGTTTCTGGCAGGGATGCAAAAGCTGCGTCAACTATCCCATCCTCGAGAGCAAGCAGCGCAAGAACTGCCTGTGTACGGGCATGATATTCGACCCCGCCAAGCAGAAACCAGCCTTCGACATAATGGAGGAGCTGAAGCTCAAATAGCTCTGACAGACAGAACAGAAAATGCAGATGCGCGTAAGGCAAATCACCTTTAACGACGCCATCTGCGAAAGACAACGATTATCAATAAAAGCCTGACGGCTTACAAAACGAAAAGATATGAAAAAAGTGGTATTGGCATTCAGTGGCGGACTCGACACATCTTACTGCGGAATATACCTCCGCGAAGAGATGGGGCTCGAGGTCCATGCGGTCATAGGTAACACGGGCGGCTTCTCGAAAGAGGAGATAGCCCTCATAGAAAAGCGCGCTTACGCCCTGGGTGTCAAAAGCTTCACCGAGCTCGACCTGACGGAGACCTTCTATCACGACACCATTCGTTACATGGTATATGGCAATATGCTCAAAAACGGCACCTATCCCCTGTCGGTGAGTGCCGAACGCATCTCGCAGGCCGCCGGCATCGCACGTTTCGCCAAAAAGATAGGCGCCGATTACATATGCCACGGCTCGACAGGCGCAGGCAACGACCAGGTGCGCTTTGACATGATATTTGGCACCATAGCACCCGAAATAGAGGTGATAGCCCTCATACGCGACCGCCACCTCAGCCGCGAGGAAGAGATAGAATACATACGCAAACACGGCGTCGACTTCGACTTCAAGAAAGCCGAATACTCCATCAACCAGGGCATCTGGGGCACCTCGATAGGCGGACGCGAGACACTCCGTTCCGACAAGACACTGCCCGAAGAGGCCTATCCGACCAAGCTGACCAAAGATGGCAGCGAGACTCTCACCCTCACTTTCGACAAGGGCGAGATAAAAGGCGTCAACGGCAAGACTTACGCCAACCCCGTGGATGCGATACTCGAAGTGCAGAAGATCGCCGGCCCCTATGCCATAGGTCGTGACATGCACATCGGCGACACCATCATAGGCATCAAGGGACGAGTGGGCTTCGAGGCAGCCGCCCCCATGGTCATCATCAAGGCGCACCACATGCTCGAAAAACACACGCTCACCAAGTGGCAGATATTCTGGAAAGACCAGATATCGGCCTTTTACGGCAACCACCTCCACGAGGGACAATATTTCGACCCCGTCATGCGTGACATGGAGGCGATGCTCGAAAAGAGCCAGCGTTATGTCAGCGGCGACGTGATAGTCGAGCTTCACCCCTATCGCTTCCAACTTATAGGCGTACGCTCCGAGCATGACCTTATGAGCGACAAATTCGGCAGTTACGGCGAGATGAACCTCGGCTGGAGCGGCGACGACGTGCGTGGATTCGGCAAGATATTCGGTAACCAGACGGTCATACACCGCCTTGTAAACAACGAAAAGTAATGACAGACAAAAAGATACGCGCAGCCATCATAGGCGGTGCTGGATATACGGGCGGCGAGGCGTGTCGCATACTGTTGTTCCATCCCTCTGTGGAGTTGGCCTATGTGCAAAGCTCATCCAATGCGGGCAACCTGCTGAGCGATGTGCACACCGACCTTTTGGGCGACACCGACATGCGCTTTACGGGCGAGGTGACTTCCGATGTCGACGTGATGTTCCTGTGCGTGGGCCATGGCGACGCGCGCAAATTCCTGGAAAGCAACACCATAGAACCTCACGTAAGAATCATCGACCTGAGCCAGGATTTCCGTCTTGCGGCGGGCGCGTCGATAGGCGACAGGCACTTTGTCTATGGACTGCCCGAGATGAACTTGGAGCGGATAAAATCGGCGCACAACATAGCCAACCCCGGCTGCTTCGCCACGGCCATACAGCTGGCGCTCCTGCCGTTGGCCGCTGCGGGTCGCCTTGTCGACGAGGTGCACATAAGCGCCGCCACAGGGTCGACCGGCGCAGGACAGAAACCCACCGCCACCACCCATTTCAGCTGGAGACATGCCAACTTCTCGAGTTACAAGCTGTTCACCCATCAGCACTTGCATGAGATAGGCGAGAGCCTTGCGGGGTTGCAGCCATCGTTCGACAAGGCCATCAACTTCGTGCCCTATCGTGGCGACTTCGCCCGCGGCATATTGGCGACGGCATACACCCGTTTCGACGGCTCGATAGAAGATGCCACGGCCCTCTATGGCGACTATTACAAGGACGCGGCCTTTACCTTCGTCAGCGATAAGGCGGTGAGCCTCAAGCAGGTGGTCAACACCAACAAGTGCCTTGTGTCGCTTGCCAGGCACGACGACAAACTGGTGGTCACCTCCGTGATAGACAACCTTGTCAAGGGGGCGTCGGGCCAGGCCGTGCAAAACATGAACATCATGTTCGGGCTGCCGCAACGCGAAGGCCTGGAGCTGAAACCATCGGCATTCTAACACACTGACAAACACCTCGTTGCAAGGTTTATTTAAAGTTGTACTTTAAGTAAACGGTGTAATTAAGATTACGATTCCAATGTCTGAAAATGCAATATATTGCAAATCAGTGCATTATGTTTTCGGTTTTTGTTGTCGCCATGTCGTTTTTCGGCTTCCGTAACAGCATGGCAGACAACACATTACAGCGTTCACTTGAAGCTGTACTTCAGGTGAACGTCGTAACGACAGTTAAGATTACGGCTGCAAGAGGCGACACATGTTGTTGTCTGCGGCTTAAAAAAGAGTGATGATATGAAAATGTTTAACGTATATCCCACTTACGACATAGAGATAGTCAGGGCCTTGGGTTCCAAGGTGTGGGATTCGTGCGGGACGGAGTATCTCGACATGTATGGCGGGCATGCCGTCATATCCATCGGTCACACCCATCCCCACTATGTCGAGATGCTGGAAAAGCAGCTCTCGCAAATAGGTTTTTACTCCAACTCGGTGCGCATACCCATTCAGCAGGAGGCTGCCGCCAAGCTGGGGCGTCTCTCGGGCAAGGACGATTACCGCCTTTTCCTCTGCAACTCGGGTGCCGAGGCCAACGAGAACGCCTTCAAGTTAGCGTCGTTCCACAACGGCAAAAAGAGGGTATTGGCCCTGCGGGGAGCCTTTCACGGCCGCACATCGCTTGCCGTGATGGCCACCGACAACCCCCGCATACAGGCCCCCGTCAACAAGACCGACAACGTCACCTTCGTGCCGGTAAACGACGTCGAAGCCCTTGAGGCCCAGTTCGCTGCGGGCGACGTGTGCGCCGTGATAATGGAGGGCATACAGGGCGTTGGCGGCGTGGTGCTCTCTGACAGCGGCTTCGTGCGCAAGGTCAGGGAGTTGTGCGACGCTCACAATGCCGTGTTCATTGCCGACAACATACAGTGCGGATGCGGCCGCAGCGGCAAATACTTCTATGAAGATCATGCCGGCGTCGATGCCGACATTTACACCATGGCCAAAGGCATAGGCAACGGCTTCCCTGTCGGCGCGATAGCCATATCTCCCAAGTTCGAGGCCGTATATGGCATGCTCGGCACCACATTCGGAGGTAACCAGCTGGCATGTGCCGCCATATCGGCAGTGTGCGACGTGATAGAGTCGGACAATCTTGTGGAGCATGCCGCCCGCACAGGCAGCTATCTCATAGAGCAGCTGTCTAAGATTCACGGCGTCAAAGAGGTGCGCGGCAAAGGTCTGATGATAGGCGTGGAGATGCCGTACGACACCGCCGAGCTGAGGAAAAAGCTGCTATTCGACAAGAAAATATTTGTCGGCTCGTCAGGCAACAAGAACGTATTCAGGCTATTACCCGCACTCAACATTTCACGCGAAGATTGCGACCGTACACTCGAGTCGATCGACCAACTGTTGCGAGGGTGACGGCACTGCCGTTTTGATTTGACGGAACTGCCTCCGGCGGCCCTTCCGGGGGAGGGGTCACTGACTCCGTTTTGAGATATTGAGGAACAACTAAGGGGGAGTTACATATATGCCATAAATGTGTTTCGACATACGTCTTACACATTTATGGCATATATGTTTTCGGCCCATGGATTTTGTGTCTGAATGATATTCAATATGGGCCATGACCATTGCGGGAAGGGATGCTAAAACAATGCGGCAAACAAAAGCGGGACAGTGCAGCAAGCATAACCGCCACCTGATAGATAATTGCACCCGCAGTAACGGGGGAGGATGGAGTTCCTCAGACTATGGTTATATCACCTTGACACTAAAAACAGATACTTCCAAGAAGTTGGAGTTTCCAGCTGTCGGTGACCGCCTCGACTATTCGTCCGGTACATTGAACAGCGCGGGTTCGGAAGGCGACTATTGGTCGTCAGTGGCGAGCGGTTCAGGCGGCGCGTATCTTCTGTGGTTCAATAACAACAGTGTGAATGTGGGCAACGGCAATAAGCTGTACGGTCGGAGCGTACGTTGTGTCCGCCAATGATTAATTCTTTGGGTGTCGCGGACACCTTTTTGATGACCTGCCGGGGCGGAGAAATCGGTGGGCGGCAGGACGGTTGCTGCGGTTGGAGGTGAGGTGGCAGGATTTTGATATTGCTTGCTAACGGCGGGGCTTTTTGTGCCTGCGGGTTTCCGTTCCGGCAGGGCGGCGAGGCACCCCGGCCAACCCGAGGTGCTGCCCGTCTCTATAATACACCACGCCCGACCATCATTACGCCCTCGATTCTCATACCGCTCACATTCTTTATAATCAGGCAAGTTTTTACACCGTATGCTTTCGCTCCGGCAGGGCGGCCCGAGGTACGAGGCCGCAACGGGCCGCACCTCCCCCCGGGAGGCCCGTACACCGCAGAGCAATATTATATCCGCAGCGACTAAATCCCGCTCACCCCTTCCATGCCCCTCACGCCTTGTCCCCCGGGCTCGGCCCGAAGCTCCTCCACGCCAAAGTCACGGCACCCCAACCAACCCAAGGTGCCGCCCGTCTCTATAATACACCACGCCCGACCATCATCACACCCTCGACCTCCACGCCGATGCGGTCGGCCTAACCCGCAGTCTGAGGAAACCGAAACCGCACACATTTCCTTATACTGGCATAACGAAGTGACGCCGTAAGCCTATTCCTTGTGCCGGGCTGAGGAACGATAGCCCGAGCGGCCAGGAGCCTCCCCCAACGGAGGACCGCAAACCGCACAGCAATATATATCGCAGTGACTAAAGCACATCACCACCACTCATCTTTTCCACGCCCTGCCCTCCGCAGGCTCCGTCCCGCTCTCAGCAACACAAAAAATCTCATTCATCACGCACATGACCTCGAATCCGCGCCTTATGCGGCCGACCTGCGGTCGGCCTAACCCGCAGTCTGAGGAAACCGAAACCGCACACATTTCCTTATACTGGCATAACGAAGTGACGCCGTAAGCCTATTCCTTGTGCCGGGCTGAGGAACGATAGCCCGAGCGGCCAGGAGCCTCCCCCAACGGAGGACCGCAAACCGCACAGCAATATATATCGCAGTGACTAAAGCACATCACCACCACTCATCTTTTCCACGCCAGGCCCTCCGCAGGCTCCGTCCCGCTCTCCATCATGCAAAAAGCACACGGCAAACTATCAAAAAGGTGTCCGTGACACCCAAAGTATTAATATTTAGCGGACACAACGCACACTATAACCGAGACGCTTATTGCCGTAATAGCTCACGCCCAAACCACTGCTGCCGAAGTACAGGTGGTACGCGTTGTTAGAATCGTACGCAACTGACGACCAATACTCGCCCTCGCCACCCGGATTGCCCAACGAACCGGACGAATTACGGTAACCGACAGCGGGAAACTCAACTGAGTCAGAACTGTTGCACCGCATGGTTTCCGCTCCGACAGACTATCAAAAGGTGGACAGTGACTCTCGGCTAAAAGCACTTTCCCGGCACACCACATCACACGCCAACCTCCACACATCGTTTTTCGGGCTCGCCATAAAAGCCGACTCACCGTTATATGATGCACGTTCACATGCATTATCAGCCATTCTGAATATCGAGAAATCAAAAAAGAACACCATCTTCCGTTTGCTGCCGAATGCACTGCCTGTAAATAAACGGGAAAAAACACCGGCTCCTTTTGCAAAAGACAAAAAAATCATACCTTTGCCGCGTTTTATTCGCAATCAGGCTTGGTGAAAACACATGAGCGGATTAAATGCAACATATAGACAGTCAATTCGTCAACCAAACAAACAGGTCATGGAGAAAGCCATAAAAAATTACAATACGCTAGGCCACATGGCCATATTTGCGGCCAATATATTTTGGGGATTCATGTCTCCGGTGTCTAAGGCGGTGCTTTCGTCGGGCTATATGTCATCACTGGCTTTGACCACCATACGTATGATTGGTGCGGCGGCAATATTCTGGATCGCGTCGGTCTTTACCAAGAAAGAGCAGGTCAATCCGCACGATCTCATGATGCTCTTCTTCGCCTCGTTGTTCAGCATAACCCTCAATCAGGGATGTTTCATCGCGGGCATCTCCATGACCTCTCCGATAGACGCCTCTGTGGTGGCCACAACGATACCCATCATCACCATGATAATAGCGGCGATGTACCTCAAAGAGCCTGTCACCTCTAAAAAAGTGCTCGGCATATTCCTCGGGGCCATCGGCGCACTCATACTCATTGCAAGCGGAGGCGATGCCGGAGAGTCAGGCGACAGTAACATGATAGGCAATATGTTATGCCTGGCAGGTGAGTGCAGTGTGGCAATATATTACGTCGTGTTCCGTGATCTTATCAGGCGTTATTCGCCTGTCACGCTCATGAAATGGATGTTTACGTATGCCACAATATGCTGCATACCATTCTCTTACAACGATATTGCCGCAGTCGACTTTGCAGGGATGCCGACAAAAATCATACTTGACATGGGCTTCATCATAGTGGCTGCCACATTCCTGTCATATCTGTTGGTGCCGGTGGCCCAACAACGCCTAAGGCCCACTGTCATAAGCATGTACAGTTACACGCAGCCCATAATAGCATCGCTTATGGCCGTGTTGTGGGGTATGGGCACCTTCACCCCCACCAAGATAGCGGCAATAGTGCTCGTCTTCGTTGGCGTATATGTGGTTAACAAAAGTAAGTCGAAAGCCCAATTAGACGCCGAAGAGGCTCAAAAACAGGCGGAAAGCAATAAGACCGAATAATATTCCAAAGACAAAAATTATTTGAGGAAGAACAATATTGTGTCGCGGCAGGCTTTTGCACCGCATGGCTTTCGCACCGGCAGGGCGGCTGAAGCATGAAGCCGCAACGGGCCGACCCTCGCGGTGGGCAGAAAATTCCCCAACAGAGGCCCGTAACCCCGTTTGGCAATTATAGACAATGACTAAGGCACCCCGCCACCACGCATCACCTCCCTGCCTTGGCCCTCCAGGCTCGGCCCGTGGCTCCGTCAGGCTAAAGTCACGGCACCCCAACCCAAGGTGCCCCCGTCTCTGTAACCACCCCTCCAGAACTCCATCACACCCCCGAACCCCCCGCCTTTGCGGCCGCCCGAAGGTGGGCCCACAGCGGTCTGAGTGTAACGAAACCCGCACACAAATTCCTTATGACCGGGACGAGCCCACGAGTCCCGAGCGGCCCGAAGCCTCCGCCAACGGAGGGCCGCACACCGCACAGCAATATATAGGTCAGTGACTTAAGCAAACCCGTGAAGCCTATCACTTTCATGCTTTGACCCTCCGCAGGCTCCAGGCCGCTCTCCCTCACGCCAAAATCTCGCTCATCACGCACATGACCTCGAATCCGCACCCCATGAGGCCGACCTGCGGTCGGCCCACAAAAAAACAAATTGCCGCGCAAGAACCTCTCGCACGGCAAAACCGTCTTTTCAAAAATAAAAAAATCAGGGTCGTAAATTCTTGGCGGACACAACGTACGCTAAAACCGTTCCGCTTATTGGCGATGCTCGTCGCCTCCAAACCGCTGCTATTGAAGTTCAGTCTGTACGCGTTATCAGAACCGGATGCAACTGACGACCAATACTCGCCCCACACACCCGCATTGTTCAACGTACCGGACGAATCGTTGTTACGGTAACCGACAGCGGGAAACTCCAAACTGGAACCTAAGCAGGTGTTTACAAAAAGCAGTGCAAGGCATACGAATCACACGGCCATTCTTTCGACTAAGAAGGCAAAGCCTCCCCAGTAACCTGCTGAATTTACGGGGCACTCTCGGGAAGCTGTCCTGAAAAGGCTTACCGCCCGACCCTCACCACAACCCTGATAACCAAACACCAGTGTCGTAAATTCTTGGCGGACACAACGCACGCTCCGACCGTTCTGCTTATTGTTCCAGTCCACGTTCAAACTGCTGCTATTGAAGTTCAGGTTGTACGCGTTGTTAGTGTTAGACGTGTACGTAACCGACGACCAATAGTTGCCGTTCGCACCCGCGTTATTCAACGTACCGGACGAATCGTTGTTGCGCCAACCGACAGCGGGAAACTCCAAACGGGACCTTTAGCAAGCAGGTGTTTACATTAAGCCGTACAAGAGGCTGCGCCTTACACTGCGATATTTTACTCTTACATCTAATCATCCAACACGGGGGTCAGCGCCCCGCCACATCTCGAGACAGGCAAAAATTCCCATAAAGTCTTTGAGGCTCGGCAAGGCTTTTGTTCGACATTTTTACCCGCATG
>CAMRVW010000044.1 GCA_947054185.1 uncultured Rikenellaceae bacterium
GCCACGCCGACTATGTGAAGAACATGGTTACCGGTGCCGCTCAGATGGACGGTGCCATCCTCGTGGTTGCCGCAACTGACGGTCCCATGCCCCAGACCAACGAGCATGTGCTTTTGGCTCGTCAGGTGAACGTTCCCCGTATCGTTGTGTTCTTGAACAAGTGCGATATGGTTGACGACCCCGAGATGCTTGACCTCGTTGAGATGGAGGTACGCGAGCTTCTCAACAAATACAACTTCGACGGTGACAACGCCCCCATCATCAAGGGTTCTGCCCTCGGTGGTCTTAACGGCGAGGCACAGTGGGAAGACAAAATTATGGAGCTCATGGATGCGGTTGACGCATACATCCCCATCCCCGTTCGTGAGAACGAGAAGCCTTTCCTTATGCCCGTTGAGGACGTGTTCTCTATCACCGGTCGTGGTACTGTGCTTACCGGCCGTATCGAGACAGGTGTCATCCATGTCGGTGATCCCGTTGAGATCATCGGTTTGGGCGAGAAACCCAAGACTTCGACTTGTACCGGTGTCGAGATGTTCCGTAAACTTCTCGATGAGGGTGAAGCAGGTGACAACGTCGGTTTGTTGATGCGTGGTATTGATAAGAAAGAGGTTAAGCGCGGTATGGTCGTTGCCAAACCCGGTTCTATCACTCCCCACACCAAGTTCGAGGCTGAGGTTTATATCTTGAAGAAAGAGGAGGGTGGTCGTCACACTCCGTTCAAGAACCACTATCGTCCCCAGTTCTATCTCCGTACGCTCGACGTTACCGGTGAGGTCTCTCTCCCCGCAGGCGTTGACGTGGTGATGCCCGGTGACAACGTGACCATCAGCGTTGAGTTGATCTATCCGGTTGCAATCAACATCGGTCTCCGTTTCGCAATCCGCGAGGGTGGTCGTACGGTTGGTGCAGGTCAGATCACCAAGATCATCGAGTAATTTCGACCTATCTATAATTGTGTGGCGGCGCGTGTCCCGCCACACATTCATACGAGTGTAGTTCAAGGGCAGAATAGTGGTCTCCAAAACCATTGATGGGAGTTCGAATCTCTCCACTCGTG
This sequence comes from uncultured Rikenellaceae bacterium, assembly GCA_947054185.1. Classification (GTDB taxonomy): domain Bacteria; phylum Bacteroidota; class Bacteroidia; order Bacteroidales; family Rikenellaceae; genus CASDZP01. Next base: position 1,061 of record CAMRVW010000044.1, read on the forward strand.
CAAGAAAAAGATTAATAAAATGAAGCTTATACAATACGTCAAGGACTCTTACAGAGAGCTTGTTGACAAAGTGAGTTGGCCGTCAGTCAATCAGCTTCGTAACTCGGCAATAGTTGTCATGGTTGCTTCCCTGCTTTTTGCCCTTGTTATAGTTGCGATGGACCAATCGTTTGAAAACATAATGAAGACTGTTTACAGTCTTCTTTACACCTCTGCAAACTAATCGGAAATGGGCGAGACACTGGAAAAACAATGGTACGTTCTGCGTGCCATCGGTGGTAAGGAGAAGAAAGTCAAGGAGTACGTCGAGGCGGAAATCCGTAATCGCGGTCTTCAAGACATGGTTTCACAGGTTCTCATTCCCACGGAGAAGGTTTACCAGATACGCGGCGGTAAGAAGATCTCCAAAGAGAGAATTTCTTATCCCGGTTATGTGCTTGTGGAGGCTGTGCTCGAAGGCGAGGTTCCTTATATTCTTCGCAATTCGCCTAATGTCTTAGGCTTCCTGGGCGATCCTAACGATGTCACACTCGGAGCGATACCCCTTCGTCCCGCAGAGGTGAACCGTATATTGGGTCGTGTGGACGAGATGGCGACAAGCGAAGAAATTAACGAGACTCCTTTCCTCGTCGGTGAAGTCGTTAAGTTGAACGACGGGCCTTTCGCCACACTCAACGGCGTTATAGAGGAGGTTGACAATGAGCGTAAAAAACTTATCGTCAGCGTTAAGATATTCGGGCGTAAGACTCCTATGGAGTTGAGCTTTGTTCAAGTTGAAAAAGAATAACTAAATTTTAATTATCATGGCAAAAGAGGTTGCTGCGTTAATTAAACTGCAAATCAAAGGTGGTGCTGCCAATCCTTCGCCTCCTGTGGGTCCTGCCCTGGGTGCCAAGGGTGTCAACATCATGGACTTTTGTAAGCAGTTTAACGCAAGGACTCAAGATAAGGCAGGGAAAGTTCTCCCTGTAATTATCACTGTTTATAGTGATAAATCGTTTGAATTTATCATCAAACAGCCGCCTGTCGCCGTTCAGATTAAGGAAGCTGCCAAGATTCAGTCCGGATCGAAAGAGCCTAACCGTAAAAAGGTCGGTTCGATCACCTGGGATCAGGTCAAAGCGATTGCCGAGAGCAAGATGGCCGATATGAACTGCTTTACCGTCGAGTCAGCCATGAAGCTGGTTGCCGGTACTGCAAGGAGTATGGGCGTTAAGGTCGAAGGCGAATTTCCTTCTAATTTGTAACTGAAAACTCGATCACAAAATCATGAGTAAGCTGACTAAAAATCAAAAAATCGCCTTTTCCAAGATTGAGCCGGGTAAGATGTACAAGGCCTCTGAGGCGTCTGAGCTCGTAAAGGAGGTATCCTTCACCAAGTTCGATGCTTCTGTGGATGTTGACATACGTTTGGGTGTCGATCCCCGTAAGGCCAATCAAATGGTAAGGGGCGTTGTCACTCTCCCTCATGGTACAGGTAAGCAAACGCGCGTGTTGGTGCTTTGTACTCCCGACAAGGAGGCAGAGGCCACTGCAGCGGGCGCTGACTTTGTGGGTCTCGATGACTATATCGAAAAAATCAAAGGTGGTTGGACCGATATAGATGTAATAATCACAACTCCCACCGTAATGGCTAAAGTGGGTGCGCTGGGTCGCATCCTTGGTCCGCGCGGGCTTATGCCCAACCCCAAGACCGGTACCGTTACGATGGATGTGGCCAAAGCGGTAACAGAGGTGAAAGCCGGTAAGATCGACTTCAAGGTCGACAAATACGGTATCGTTCACTCTCGCATAGGCAAGGTATCTTTCTCGTCAACCCAGTTGTCGGAAAACCTCAAAGAGTTTGTCAACGTGGTTCTCAAACTCAAGCCTCAAGCCGTTAAGGGTACTTATGTGAAAAGCATTTATATCTCTTCCACGATGAGTCCCGGTATTCAGATCGACCCTAAATCAGTTGAGAACTAATAAAAATCACCTGAAAAAATCATGAAAAGGGAAGAAAAGACAATAATCATAAACTCTCTTGCCGAAAAGCTCGGTCAGTATCCTCACTTTTATGTAACGGATATTGAGGCTTTGGACGCGGCTCAGACTGCCAAACTCCGTCGTCTCTGCTTTGAGAAGAACGTGCGTTTGGTCGTTGCCAAGAACACCTTGTTTACCAAGGCGCTCGAGCAGGTGGAAAAAGCGGATGCCGAGTTGGTGGCAACCCTTAAGGGTTCGACCTCTATCATGTTCGCCGAGACGGGTAATGTGCCCGCCAAGATAATAAAGGAGTTCAGAGAATCTTGCGATAAGCCCGTGATTAAGGCTGCCTATGTTGACGAATGCGTCTATATCGGCGACAATAATCTGGAGACGCTTGTCAACATCAAGTCTCGCGAAGAGCTTATCGGCGACATCGTTGCTTTGCTCCAGTCTCCGGCCAAAAACGTCATCTCTGCTCTCAAATCGAGCGGTGGCAAAGTTGCCGGTTTGGTCAAGACTCTCTCGGAAAGAGCAGAGTAATACCGCGAGGGGCAAAATTTCGGATGGCGGAAGTCGAAAGTCCGGATGCCGGGCGGATTATGGTCGGGATGGCAGATGTTCGGCTGTCGCTGTTTAAAGCGGGAGCATGAAGCAAAAGCCGGTAAGACCGTCGCTGTAAAGGCAGAGCCGGGCACAAGACTTCAGTCGGATGCAAACAAAAAGGTGAAAACAGGGCCTTCTTTCGTGTGGAATGTCACCGCCAAGGCGACATTCGTCCAAGAGCCTGAATCTATGTGACGTTTTGGTTGCACAACCAAGGTATGCAAAGCGGGCGTAAATCTTCCGAAGAGACCGGCGGCATAAGGTTGCGGGTTTAACGGAGGCTCGAAAAGGAGAGATGGCTGACAAGTCGGTCGTATGCCGGAAAAGGACAAAGATCGCAGGGTTCATCTTGATGATGCAACGGTCCGAAAACAGACAACAGGCACTAAGGGTCACAGACGCAGGCTCCGTAAAGAGTGAAAAGCGGCTTTAAGGCCTTTTAAAAGAGCGGCGGAGATAATCCGCCAGAATAAGAAAAAGAACGCCTTAAAAGGCAAATAAACATTTTTGAAAACATTAAAACAGACAATAAAATGGCAGATGTTAAGAAAATCGCTGAGGAGTTGGTAAACTTGACAGTTAAAGAAGTAAACGAACTCGCTTCCATCCTTAAAGAGGAGTATGGTATTGAGCCCGCTGCGGCAGCTGTTGCAGTTGCGGCACCTGTTGCAGGTGGTGCAGAAGCAGCCGCTGAAAAGACATCATTCGACGTGATTCTTAAATCGGCCGGTGCTGCCAAACTTCAGGTCGTTAAAGTTGTTAAAGAGCTTACCGGCCTTGGTCTTAAAGAGGCTAAAGATTTGGTTGACGGTGCTCCCAAGACCCTTAAGGAAGGTGTTGCCAAAGAGGAAGCCGAGCATCTTAAGGCTCAACTCGAAGAGGCAGGCGCTGAAGTTGAAGTTAAGTAAATTTCTCCTTGAAGGATGGTCGGGGAGAGACCTTTTCCCCGTCTTTTCCTCAATAAACAGGTATAGAGTCTATGAAAATAGTCTCTATGCCTTTTTCTTGTCTTAAATGAATTGCTCCAAGTCGTCGGGTTTTTAGATGACTGTTAACTAAAAGTATATCAGTTTTTTATAGGCTCGATATGCCGTGTTTCGACGGCAAAAAACAAAAGAAACTTCAACAAATCTTGGATATAATGTCTAATACAACCAATCAACGAGTGAGCTTCTCATCGATAAGCAATCGGATGCCCTATCCCGACTTTCTTGAGATTCAGCTCAAATCATTCCATGATTTTTTTCAGCTTGACACAACTCCCGAAAATCGTTTGAACGAGGGGTTGTACAAGGTCTTTTTGGAGAATTTCCCGATCACCGACACTCGCAATAACTTCGTGCTCGAATTTATCGATTATTATGTCGATCCTCCCCGTTATACCATAGAGGAGTGTTTGGAGCGTGGTCTTACATACAGTGTGCCTCTTAAGGCGAAACTGAAACTTTATTGTACCGACCCGGAGCACGAAGATTTCGATACAGTTGTTCAGGATGTCTATTTCGGCATGGTGCCCTATATGACTTCTCGCGGTACGTTCGTCATAAACGGCGCCGAGCGTGTCATCGTGTCGCAGCTTCACCGTTCGCCCGGCGTGTTCTTCGGCCAGAGCGTACACTCCAACGGCACCAAGCTCTATTCTGCGCGCATAATACCGTTCAAGGGTTCGTGGATAGAGTTTGCCACCGACATCAACAACGTGATGTATGCCTATATCGACCGCAAGAAGAAGCTTCCCGTGACCACACTGTTGCGTGCGATAGGCTTCGAGAGCGACAGCATGATACTTGCCATTTTCGATTTGGCCGATGAGGTTAAGGTGAACAAGTCGAATCTGAAAAAGGTTATAGGCAGGAAGTTGGCAGCCCGTGTATTGAAGAGCTGGGTTGAAGATTTTGTCGACGAGGACACCGGCGAGGTTGTATCCATAGAGCGTAACGACGTTCTCATAGAGCGTGAGGTTATACTCGAAGAGGAGCATATAGATGCGATACTCGACTCGGGCGCCAAGTCGATACTTGTATATAAAGACGGCCAGAACAGTGCCGATTACACCATTGTATCCAATACGTTACAGAAAGACCCCTGCAACTCTGAGAAAGAGGCGGTGGTTTACATATACAGGCAGTTGCGTAACTCCGAGCCGCCCGACGAGGCCACGGCGCGTGACGTTATCGACAAGCTCTTCTTCTCTGACAAGCGTTACGACCTGGGAGAGGTGGGGCGTTACAGGTTGAACAAGAAGCTCGACAACGACATCGATCCGTCGATACGCGTCCTTACCAAAGAGGACATGATATCGATCATCAAATATCTTATCAACCTCATCAACTCGAAGACCGATGTGGACGATATCGACCACCTGAGCAACCGTCGTGTGCGCACGGTGGGCGAGCAGCTGGCCAACCAGTTCTCTGTGGGTTTCGCCCGCATGGCCCGCACCATACGCGAGAGGATGAATGTGCGTGACAACGAGGTCTTCACACCCGTCGACCTTATCAACGCCAAGACGCTGTCGTCTGTCATCAACTCGTTCTTCGGTACCAACCAGCTCTCGCAGTTCATGGACCAGACCAACCCGTTGGCCGAGATGACCCACAAGCGTCGTATGTCGGCGTTGGGTCCCGGCGGTCTCTCGCGCGAGCGTGCAGGCTTCGAGGTGCGCGACGTCCATTACACCCACTATGGCCGCCTCTGTCCCATAGAGACGCCTGAGGGTCCCAATATCGGTCTTATATCGTCCATGTGCGTCTATGCCAAGGTCAGCGACATGGGCTTTATCGAGACACCCTATCGCCGTGTTGTCGACGGCAAGGTTGACATGAGCCCCTCGGGTATCGTTTACCTGTCGGCCGAAGAGGAGGAGGGCCTTGTGATAGCTCAGGCCAGCGCCCCTGTCGATAAAGATGGTAACTTCCTGGAACCCAACGCCATAAAAGCCCGCTTGGGCGGTGACTTCCCCACGGTGTCGGCTCAGGAGGTGCAGATGATGGACGTGGCTCCAAACCAGATAGCCTCTATCGCCGCATCGCTCATTCCCTTCCTCGAGCATGACGACGCCAACCGTGCGCTCATGGGATCTAACATGATGCGCCAGGCCGTTCCTCTCATCAAATGCGAGGCTCCCATCGTGGGTACCGGTCTGGAGGGCGACGTGATACGCGACAGCCGTGTTCAGATAGTGGCCGAGCGTGAGGGCGAGGTGGTATTCTCGGATGCCACCCAGATACATGTCAAATATGACGTCACCGAAGAGGAACGCTTCGTCAGCTTCGACCCCGAGGTGACCGTATATAATCTGCCCAAGTATCGCAAGACCAACCAGAACACCTCCATAACCCTCAAACCCATCGTCCGCAAGGGCGACAAGTTGGTCAAAGGTCAGATCATGACCCAGGGTTACTCCACCGAGAACGGCGAGCTTGCCTTGGGACGCAACCTTAAGGTGGCCTTCATGCCCTGGCAGGGTTACAACTTCGAGGATGCCATCGTGATATCGGAGCGACTGGTGCGCGACGACGTGTACACCTCGGTTCATGTCGAAGAGTATATAATGGAGGTGCGCGATACCAAGCGCGGTATGGAGGAGCTTACCTCAGACATACCCAACGTCAGCGAGGACGCCACCCGCGACCTTGACGACAACGGTATCATACGCATAGGTGCCATTGTCGGCCCCGGCGATATACTCGTCGGTAAGATCACCCCCAAGGGCGAGAGCGACCCCTCGGCCGAGGAGAAGCTCCTCCGCGCCATCTTCGGCGACAAGGCCGGCGATGTGAAAGACGCCTCTTTGAAGGCGTCGCCCTCGCTGCACGGCGTCGTGATAGACAAGAAGCTGTTCAGTCGCGCCAATAAAGACTCCAAGAAGGTCAAACAGGCCGAGAAGAGCCTGCTTGAGCGTGTGGACGCTCAGTTCCAGGCAGGTGTCGAAGAGCTTATGAAGATATTGGTCGGCAAGCTCATGACCCTGGTGGGCGGCACTCAGTCGCATGCGATCACCGATTACCTGGGCACGGAGCTTTACCCTGCCGGCACGGTATTCTCGGAAAAGATGCTGCTCGGTGTCGATTACCTCTCTGTCAATCCCACCAAGTGGGTCTCTGACAAGAAGAAGAGCGAGCTTGTCAAACAGCTGATAAACAATTATATCGTCAAGTATAAAGAGCTCGACGCACACCTCAAGCGCGAAAAGCACAACATATCGAACGGCGACGAGTTGCCCTCGGGCATCATCCAGTTGGCCAAGGTATATGTTGCCAAGAAACGCAAGTTGCGCGTGGGTGACAAGATGGCGGGTCGTCACGGTAACAAAGGTATCGTGGCCCGCGTGGTGCGCGATGAGGATATGCCCTTCCTTGAGGACGGTTCCATCGTCGATATAGTGCTCAACCCCTTGGGTGTGCCCTCGCGTATGAACCTCGGCCAGATCTATGAGACGGTGTTGGGATGGGCCGGTCGCAATCTCGGTCTTAAGTTTGCCACTCCCATATTCGACGGTGCCTCATTGGAGCAGATCAACGAGTATGCGGCCAAGGCCGGTGTGCCCCGCAGCGGTCGCACATACCTTTACGACGGCGGTACCGGCGAGCGCTTCCACCAGCCTGCCACTGTGGGCGTGGTGTACATGCTCAAACTGGGACACATGGTCGATGACAAGATGCACGCCCGCTCTATCGGCCCGTACTCTCTCATCACACAGCAGCCCCTGGGCGGTAAGGCCCAGTTCGGTGGTCAGCGATTCGGTGAGATGGAGGTGTGGGCACTCGAGGCGTTCGGTGCATCAAACATACTTCAGGAGATACTTACAATCAAGTCAGACGACGTTATGGGTCGTGCCAAGGCATACGAGGCCATCGTCAAGGGCGACAACCTGCCGCCTGCGGGCATACCCGAGTCGCTCAACGTGTTGCTCCATGAGCTGCGCGGTTTGGCTTTGAGTATCAAGCTCGACTAACTATTTTATTTTCAGGCAAAAACATTTAGCTTATCATGGCATTGAAAAAAGAAAATAAGGTTAATGGCGGTTTCTCCAAGATCAGAATAGGTCTGGCATCGCCCGAGGAGATCCTCGAGGCCTCGAGCGGTGAGGTGCTCAAGCCCGAGACCATTAACTATCGCACATACAAGCCCGAACGCGACGGTCTCTTCTGCGAGAGGATATTCGGTCCGGTAAAGGATTACGAGTGTCATTGCGGCAAGTACAAACGCATCCGTTACAAGGGCATAGTGTGCGACCGTTGCGGTGTCGAGGTGACCGAGAAAAAGGTGCGCAGAGAGCGCACGGGTCACATATCGCTCGTGGTGCCGGTGGTTCATATATGGTATTTCCGTTCGTTGCCCAACAAGATCGGTTACCTCATAGGTGTGCCCACCAAAAAGCTCGAGATGGTCATCTATTACGAGCGTTATATTGTCGTTCAGGCCGGTGCGGCCGAGGGTGTACACGACCTCGACCTTCTGACCGAGAAAGAATACCTCGATATTCTGGCCATGTTGCCCAAGGGTAACCAGCAGCTCTCTGACGACGACCCCAACAAGTTCATAGCCCTTATGGGTGCCGAGGCGGTATATATGCTGCTTCAGCGTGTCGACCTCGACGAGTTGTCATACTCGCTTCGTCACAAGGCCGGCACCGAGACCTCGCAGCAACGCAAGAGCGAGGCCCTCAAGAGGCTCAATGTGGTGGAGGCGTTCCGTGAGTCGAGAGAGATAAACAAGCCGGAGTGGATGGTCTTGAAGGTGATACCTGTCATACCTCCCGAGCTCCGTCCCCTCGTGCCGTTGGATGGCGGCCGTTTTGCCACCTCCGACCTCAACGACCTCTATCGTCGTGTCATCATACGTAACAACCGCCTCAAACGATTGATCGAGATCAACGCCCCCGAGGTGATTTTGCGTAACGAGAAGCGTATGTTGCAGGAGGCTGTCGACTCTCTGTTCGACAACTCACGCAAGTCAAACGCCGTCAAGACCGAGTCTAACCGCCCTCTTAAGTCGCTGTCAGACAGTCTTAAAGGCAAGCAGGGGCGCTTCCGTCAAAACCTGTTGGGTAAGCGTGTCGATTACTCGGCCCGTTCTGTCATCGTGGTGGGTCCCGAGCTTAAGATGCACGAGATGGGTATCCCCAAAGACATGGCTGCCGAGCTTTACAAGCCCTTCATCATACGCAAGCTCATCGAACGCGGCATTGTCAAGACCGTCAAGTCGGCCAAGAAGATAATAGACCGCCGCGATTCGGTTGTGTGGGACATACTCGAGAATGTCATCAAGGGTCACCCGGTGCTCATGAACCGTGCCCCGACCCTTCACAGGCTCGGTATACAGGCGTTCCAGCCCAAGCTGATAGAGGGCAAGGCGTTGCAGCTCCATCCGCTTTCATGTACGGCATTCAACGCCGACTTTGACGGTGACCAGATGGCAGTGCACCTGCCCCTTGGCAACGCCGCCATACTTGAGGCCCAGCTTCTGATGCTCGGTGCCCACAACATCCTCAACCCCGCCAACGGAGCCCCCATCACCGTCCCCTCGCAGGACATGGTGCTCGGCCTTTATTACATCACCAAGCCCCGCAAGGGTGTCAAGGGTGAAGGCCTGGTGTTCTATTCGCCCGAAGAGACCATCATAGCCTATAACGAGGGCAGGGCCGATCTTCATGCCGTCGTCAAGTTGCGCATGAAAAACGCGGAGGGTCGCTCAGAGCTTGTCGAGACCACGGTGGGCCGAATATTGTTTAACCGTTATGTGCCCGAAGAGGCCGGTTACATCAACGAGTTGCTGACCAAGAAGTCACTGCGCGACATTATCGGCTTTGTGATGAAACGTTCGGGAGCCGCCCGCACGGCGCAGTTCCTCGACGACATCAAGAGTCTCGGTTACCGCATGGCCTTCAAGGGCGGTCTGTCGTTCAACCTCGACGCCGTCATCGTGCCCAAAGAGAAAGAGGCTCTCGTTGCCGACGGTTATGCCCAGGTGGAAGAGGTGCTCGACAGTTACGGCATGGGTCTTATCACCAACAACGAGCGTTACAACCAGATCATCGATATATGGACGCACACCAACTCCAAGCTCACCCAGACGGTGCTCAAGCAGTTGGCCGAAGACGACCAGGGTTTCAACCCCGTATATATGATGCTCGACTCGGGTGCCCGCGGTTCGAAGGAGCAGATCCGTCAGCTCTCCGGTATGCGTGGTCTTATGGCCAAGCCCCAGAAGTCGGGTGCCGAGGGTGCGCAGATCATCGAAAACCCCATCCTCTCCAACTTCAAGGAGGGCCTGTCGGTGCTTGAATATTTCATATCGACCCACGGTGCTCGCAAGGGTCTTGCCGATACGGCGCTTAAGACCGCCGACGCAGGTTACCTTACCCGTCGACTGGTGGACGTGGCGCAGGATGTCATCATTACTGAAAACGACTGCGGCACTCTGCGCGGTCTGTCGGCAACGGCCATCAAGCGTAACGAAGATGTGGTCGAGACGCTCTATGAACGCATATTGGGTCGCACCTCGCTTCAGGATGTCATTCACCCCATCACCGGTGAGCTCATAGTGGCTGCCGGTGACGAGATCAACGAAGAGGTGGCTGCCAAGATAGAGGAGTCGCCCATCGAGCAGGTGGAGATACGTTCTGTGCTCACCTGCGAGTCGAAGAAGGGTGTGTGCGCCAAATGTTACGGTCGCAACCTGGCCACGGGTCGCCTTGTGCAACACGGCGAGGTGGTCGGCGTGATAGCGGCGCAGTCTATCGGCGAGCCGGGTACCCAGCTTACCCTGCGTACGTTCCACGTCGGCGGTGTGGCCGGCGGAGTGGCCACCGACAACAAGGTGATCACCCGTTATGACGGCCGCATAGAGATAGACGACCTTAAGATCGTGCACAAGACCGACGAGAGCGGCAAACGTGCCGATATTGTCATCAGCCGTCTTTCCGAGCTCCGCATCGTGGACGAGAACACGGGCATAACGCTCTATAACCACAATCTGCCTTATGGCTCCATACTATTCGTCGAGAACGGTGCCCATGTCAGCAAGGGCGACGTGGTTTGCGAGTGGGATCAATACAACGCTGTCATCATATCGGAGTATGACGGTAAGGTCACATTCGACAGCGTTATCGACGGTGTCACCTATCGCGAGGAGGCCGACGAACAGACCGGTTTCCGCGAGAAGGTCATCATAGAGTCGCGCGACAAGACCAAAAACCCCGTCATCAAGATCCTCGACAACGAGGGTGCCGAGCAGAAGCAGTACAACCTGCCCGTGGGTGCCCACATCGTGGTCAAGGAAGACACCGACGTCTTGGCCGGCGATATCCTTATCAAGATACCTCGTGCCGTCGGTAAGGCCGGCGACATCACGGGTGGTCTGCCTCGCGTCACCGAGCTCTTCGAGGCTCGAAACCCCTCCAACCCTGCCGTCGTGTCAGAGATAGACGGTGAGGTGTCGTTCGGTAAGATCAAGCGAGGCAACCGCGAGATTATCGTCACCAGCAAGCTCGGCGAGGTGGTCAAATACCTCGTGCCGCTCTCACGCCAGATTCTGGTGCAGGAGAACGACTATGTCAAGGCTGGCATGCCCCTCTCGGACGGTGCCATCACCCCGGCCGACATATTGGCCATACAGGGTCCCACCAAGGTGCAGGAGTATATCGTCAACGAGATACAGGAGGTATATCGCATGCAGGGCGTGAAGATCAACGACAAGCACTTCGAGATCATCGTCCGTCAGATGATGAACAAGGTCAAGATAGAAGACCCGGGCGACACCCGTTTCCTCCAGGAACAGATTGTCGACAAATGGGACTTCATGGCTGTCAACGACGAGATCTTCGACAAGAAGGTGGTCACCGATGCCGGCGACTCAACCGAGCTGCGTCCCGGTCAGATTGTCAATGTGCGTCGTCTGCGTGACGAAAACTCGGTGCTCAAACGCAAAGACCTCCGTCTGGTCGAGGTGCGCGATGCCATACCCGCAACCTCTAACCAGGTGCTTCAGGGTATCACCCGCGCCGCCTTGCAGACCAGCAGCTTCATGTCGGCAGCATCGTTCCAGGAGACCACCAAGGTGCTCAACGAGGCCGCCATATTCGGCAAGGTCGACCCGCTCGAGAAACTTAAAGAGAACGTCATCTGCGGTCACCTCATACCCGCAGGTACCGGCTCGCACGAGTTCCAGGGATTGCGCGTACGTAACACCGTCGACAAATAGTGTCGTCGGTTCTTTCAACAGACAAAGCCCGGCCTTATGGCCGGGCTTTGTCTGTTGAAAATGGGTTTATTTTGCGGGAACACCTTGATATTTTGCGGAAACTGCCGTTTATTTTGCTGACACTGCTGTTTATTTTGCGGGCACTGCCTCCGGCGGCCCTTCCGGGGGAGGGGTCACGGACCCCGATTTGAGATATTGAGGAACAACTAAGGTATAAGTACGAAAGTTATGTGTAAAGATGTTCGACTTGGGTCTCACACCTTTACACATAACTTTCGTTTTTGGCCCTAAGGTTTTGTACCTGAATGATATTCAAACATGGGCATTGCCTCTCGCGGAAAGGATGCGCGAGAGGCAATATAGGAAACAAACGGCAGCACCGCAACAAAACACCAACGCAGCAGCAAAATAAAACGCCATGCAAAGCGAGATGGTGGGCCGACCGCAGGTCGGCCTCATGGGGCGCGGATTCGGGGTCATGTGCATGATGAGTGAGATTTTTGGCGTAACGGAGAGCGGAACGGGGCCTGCGGAGGGCAGGGGGGAAAGGTGATAAATGGGGCGAGCTGGATTAATTCACTGCGACATATATTGCTCTGCGGAGTGCGGCCCTCCGTTGGGGGAGGCTCCGGGCCGCTCGGGCTATCGTTCCTCAGTCCGTTCATAAGAAATTTGTGCTTACGTCACACTTCGTGTGTCGGGTATAAGGAACAGTGTGCGGTGTTCGTTACACTCAGACCGCGCCTGTCGGGGCGGTGTGGAGGTCGAGGGTGTGATAGAGTTCACGCGTGGGGGATGAAAAAGACATGGGGCACTTCGGGTTGGCCGGGGTGTGCTTTTGGCGTGAACGAGCCACGGGCCGAGCCTGCGGGGGCAAGGCATGAAAGTGATGGACGGCGTGAGGTGCTCCAGTCACTGCACTATAACAACTAAGCGGGGTTACGGGCCTCCGTTGGGGGAGGC
>CAMRVW010000045.1 GCA_947054185.1 uncultured Rikenellaceae bacterium
CTCAAATCGGGGTCCGTGACCCCTCCCCCGGAAGGGCCGCCGGAGGCAGTGTCAGCAAACCAATAACGGCAGTGGCCGCAAACAAGACAAGTGGGCGTCCCTGAGAAGGGTTGCCCACTTGTCTTGTTTGCGTTTTCTAAAAACTTACCAGCTTGCTTTCTTGACGCCGGGGATAAGGCCTTTAGAAGCCATCTCGCGGAACTGTATACGGCTGATGCCGAACAGGCGCATGTAACCCTTAGGACGGCCTGTCATCTTGCAACGGTTGTGCAATCTGATAGGGTTAGAGTTACGGGGCAGAGCGGCGAGTCCTGCAAAGTCGCCGGCCTCTTTGAGAGCGGCACGCTTTGCTGCATACTTTTCAACGAGTTTAAGACGCTTAACCTCGCGTGCTTTCATTGATTCTTTTGCCATGGGACTATTTAGTTTTTAGCGTTTTTAAAAGGAATACCGAAATGTTTGAGCAATGAGTAAGCCTCTTCGTCGTTCTTTGCCGAGGTCACGAAAGTGATTTCGAGACCGAGAATCTTGCTTACCTTGTCAATATCTATCTCGGGGAAAATGATCTGCTCGGTCACGCCGAGGGTGTAATTACCCTGACCGTCGAACTTATCGTTTACGCCTTTGAAGTCGCGTATGCGGGGGAGCGATATTGCGATAAGACGCTCAAGAAACTCATACATGCGGTCTCTTCTGAGGGTTACGCGTATACCGATGGGCATACCCTTGCGCAACTTGAAGTTAGAGATATCCTTACGTGAACGAGTAAGAACCGCCTTCTGACCTGCTATTATAGAGAGCTCTTCCTGAGCGGTCTCGAGGAGCTTCTTGTCGGCAGTTGCCTGACCGAGACCCTGGTTAATCACGATCTTCTGAAGGCGCGGCACCTGCATGATGCTCTTGTAACCGAATTCCTTCTGCAATGCGGGAAGGATCTCTTCTTTATACTTTGTCTTAAGTGAAGGTATGTACTGCATTACTTGATCTCCTCCCCTGATTTTTTAGCGTAACGAACTAATTTACCGTTGTCACCCATGCGGCGACCTATGCGGGTGGGCTTACCTGTCTTGGGGTCGACCACCTGAAGGTTATCGATGGCGATAGGGGCCTCCTGTTTGATGATGCCGCCCTGGGGATTTTTGGCATTGGGCTTGGTGTGCTTGCTGACCATGTTGACACCCTCGACGACTGCGCGTCTTTTGTCAACGATCACCTCAAGCACCTTACCCTGCTGTCCGCGGTTGTCACCGGCATTCACATAGACGGTGTCACCCTTTTTGATATGTAATTTAACTGACATCTCATTAAATGTTTTACGATTACAACACTTCCGGAGCAAGTGAAACTATCTTCATGAAAGAGTCGCGAAGCTCACGGGCAACGGGGCCGAAAATACGGGTGCCGCGAATCTCTCCCTGATTGTTGAGAAGCACCACCGCATTGTCGGAAAAACGAATATAAGAGCCGTCGGCACGACGCACCTCTTTAGTCGTTCTCACCACAACCGCCTTTGAAACGGTACCCTTCTTGACATCGCCCGAAGGAGTCGCGCTCTTGACGGCCACCACTATTTTATCGCCGATAGACGCGTAACGACGTTTGGTACCGCCGAGCACACGAATACAGAGCACCTCTTTGGCACCGCTGTTATCGGCTACTGTAAGTCTGCTTTCCTGTTGTATCATGACTATTTAGCCCTTTCTATTATTTCAACTAATCTCCAACGTTTTGTCTTGCTCAAGGGGCGGGTCTCCATAATCCTGACTGTGTCGCCCTCGTTGCACTCGTTCTTTTCGTCGTGTGCCACGAACTTGGTCGTTTTGTTGACAAACTTACCGTATATGGGATGTTTTACTTTTCTCTTGACGGCAACAACAATAGAACTCTGCATCTTGTTGCTGACAACCACGCCGATTCTCTCTTTTCTAAGATTTCTTTCTTCCATCTTCTTAAAAATTAATTTTGTTTCTGGCGCAGAACAGTAAGCATGCGAGCGATGTCCTTACGCGTTTTATTAATCATGGATGAATTCTCTATCGGCGAGACAGAGTGGTTGATCTTCATCTGATTGAGAGCGACTTTCTGAGCTTCAATTCGCTCTGTCAGATCCTGAACCGACAGTTCTTTTATTTCTGCTGTTTTCATTTTTCGACAAATTAAATTGAGGTTTCAGAATAGTCGTGCCTTACCACGAACTTGGTGACGATAGGCAACTTCTGCGCACCGAGGCGAAGAGCCTCTTTAGCCACCTCCAAGGGCACACCTTCAATCTCTATCAGTATGCGACCGGGAGTGACAGGAGCGACGAATCCTTCGGGCGAACCCTTACCTTTACCCATTCGGACCTCGGCGGGCTTCTTGGTTATAGGCTTGTCCGGGAATATCTTGATCCATATCTGACCTTCACGCTTCATGTAACGCACGATGGCCTGACGAGCAGCTTCTATCTGACGGCCGGTGATCCAGGCTGAGTCGAGAGCTTTGATACCAAATGAACCGAAGGCCAATTGGTTGCCTCTCTGAGCCAGACCCTTCATGCGGCCTTTCTGCATTCTTCTGAACTTTGTCTTTTTTGGCTGTAACATGATTTTTCACTTTTTTAAGAACCCGCCTTCTATCCGACCAAACCTGACGCCGCCTGCAAGACGACTGTCGCAGGCCGGCCACCCGACCCTCACGCCGCCAACCACTCTTAAAATGATCGGGACGAAAGTATGCTCAAGCGACCCATAACGGCCTCGGTTTTTCAACCTCTCCTCTCCGAGACACACCACAAAGGGCTGAAAAGAGAGATATTTAGCTGAATATCAGCACGTTTTCTATTGTCTGACTACTTGTTGCTTTTCCTTTTGGCGCCACCGCGTTTACCACCGCGACCACCCGCTGCGGGACGCTGCTCGCCGCGAGAAGCCACCTGTGAAGGAGCCGACCCTGAAACGGGAGAGAGGTCACGCTTGCCGTACACCTCACCGTTGCATATCCACACCTTGATACCCAGAAGGCCCACCTTGGTCAAAGCCTCTGCAAGGTTGTAATCGACATCCGCACGGAATGTGTGAAGGGGTATGCGACCCTCTTTGTAAGTCTCTGAGCGCGCCATCTCGGCACCACCCACACGACCTGAGATCTGAATCTTGATACCCTCGGCACCCATACGCATGGTCGATGCGATGGCTGTCTTGATGGCACGACGGTAAGAGATGCGACCCTCAACCTGACGAGCTATGTTGTTGCCGACGATAACAGCGTCTATCTCGGGACGCTTAACCTCAAAGATATTGATCTGCACCTCTTTCTTGGTCAACTTCTTGAGCTCCTCTTTGAGCTTGTCGACCTCGCCGCCGCCCTTGCCGATAATGACACCGGGACGCGCCGTGCTGATGGTAACGGTCACCAGCTTGAGAGTGCGCTCGATGATTATCTTAGAGACGCTTGCTTTTTGCAGACGTTCGCCTAAATACTCGCGTATCTTGGCATCCTCGACCAACTTGGCCGAGAAATCTTTTTTATTACCAAACCACGATGAATCCCAACCGCGGATGATACCAAGCCTGTTAGCTATTGGGTTTACTTTCTGTCCCATCTTGATTATTCGTTTTTGGGTTCAACTTTGTCAACTATCAAAGTGACATGGTTCGATCTTTTACGTATTCTGTGAGCACGACCCTGGGGGGCGGGCTGTATACGTTTCAACATACGACCGCCGTCAACGAAAATCTCTTTTACGCAAAGAGCGGTATCTTCGATGCGGACACCTTCGTTTTTAGCCTCCCAGTTGGCGATTGCCGAACGGAGAAGCTTCTCGAGGCGATTGGAAGCCTCTTTTTTGCTGTAACGCAAAAGGGCGAGAGCGCGGTTGATTTCCACACCTCTTATCATATCTGCGACCAAACGCATCTTGCGGGGGGAAGTGGGGCAGTTACGAAGGATTGCGATGGCTTTCTGCTTCTTGGCTGTCTTCAGCTTCTCTGCCGATATACTTTTTCTAGCACCCATTATTGACTAAAATTACCTGTTTAAACTATTTTTTCTTATTGCCGCCATGACCGCGGAATGTTCTGGTGGGAGCAAATTCGCCGAGTTTGTGACCGACCATGTTTTCAGTCACATACACCGGAATGAACTTGTTGCCATTGTGAACTGCGACAGTGTGACCCACGAAATCGGGAGATATCATACTGGCGCGCGACCATGTCTTTATCACAGACTTCTTGCCTGAAGCATTCTGTGTGAGAACCTTGTTCTCTAACTTAGGCTCGATATAAGGCCCTTTTTTCAGTGAACGACTCATTTTACGCTGCTTTTTTGTTGTGACTATTTCTTCCTTTTAGAGATAATGTACTTGCTGGTCGTCTTTTTGGGGTCACGTGTCTTGTAACCTTTGGCAAGAAGACCCTTGCGAGAACGGGGATGACCACCTGATGAACGGCCTTCACCACCACCCATGGGGTGATCGACAGGGTTCATTGATACGCCTCGGTTGCGAGGACGGCGACCAAGCCAACGACGACGGCCGGCCTTACCGTGGCTCTCGAGGTTGTGATCGGGGTTCGACACTATGCCGACGGTTGCGCGGCAGGTTGTCAGAACCATTCTCGTTTCGCCTGAAGGAAGTTTGATGATAGCGTATTTGCCTTCACGGGCAAGAAGTTGGGCATAAGAACCGGCGCTTCGTGCCATCACGGCACCCTGACCGGGTTTCAGCTCAATATTATGGATTATGGTACCAAGAGGTATCTCGCTCAAAAAGAGAGTATTGCCAAGCTCGGGAGCAACGCCTTTGCCGCTCTCTATCTTCTGGCCGACCTGAAGGCCTGAAGGAGCGACGATATAACGTTTCTCACCATCGGTATAGGTGACAAGAGCAATACGGGCCGAGCGGTTGGGGTCGTACTCGATGGTCTTGACCGTTGCGGCCATGCCATCTTTGTCGCGCTTGAAGTCAATGATACGATACATCTTCTTGTGGCCGCCGCCTATGTAACGGACGGTCATCTTACCGGTGTTGTTACGACCGCCGGTGCTCTTGAGCGGACAAAGTAACGATTTTTCGGGTTTCGACGATGTGATATCGTCAAAAGTACCTATTATTTTATGTCTCTGACCCGGAGTACTGGGTTTGAACTTTCTTACTGCCATCTCTGTTAGATATTACTGTAAAAATCTATCTTATCACCACTTTTGAGGGTAACAATTGCTTTTTTATAGTTATTGGTGCGACCCACGATCATGCCTGCCTTGGTGTAACGGCTCTTGACCTTACCCATATAGTTCATCGTGTTAACGTCGGTTACGACAACACCATACATCTGCTCGACGGCAGCTTTGATTTGCAATTTGTTAGCCTTGCAGTTTACAATAAAACCGTATCTGTTCAATTTATCGCCTTGAACTGACATTTTCTCGGTTAAGATAGGCTTAATTAATATTTCCATTTTCACAAAAGTCTATATGTTAAAGTCCGAACATTTGGTTCACCGCCTCTATAGACGTCTCGGTCATAAGAAGAGATGACGCATTGAGAACATCGTAAGTGGTCAGGTTCGATGCGGGAATAACCTTAACGTTTTTCAGATTGCGCGCAGAGAGAGAGACATTGCGGTCGAGCTGGTCGAGAACCAACAATACCTTCTTTTGCTCAAGACCCAGGCTCTTGGCAGCCGAGATGAACTCCTTGGTCTTGGGGGCCTCGAAAGTAAAGTTTTCGACAACGGTGATAGCCGCCTCTTTAGCCTTGTAAGACAGAGCGCTCTTGCGTGCCAACTGTTTGAGTTTCTTGTTGAGTTTGAAGCTGTAATCGCGGGGCACGGGACCGAACACACGACCACCGCCCACAAACAACGGAGAGAGTATGCTGCCCGAACGCGCGCCGCCGGTGCCTTTCTGCTTTTTGAGCTTACGGGTCGAGCCGGCCACTTCGTTGCGCTGTTTCGACTTGTGAGTACCCTGACGCTGGTTTGCCAGATACTGCTTCACATCCAAATATATGGCATGATCGTTAGGCTCGATGCCGAAGATAGCCTCGTTGAGGACAACCTTTTTGCCGGTCTCCTTACCTGCTATATTTAATACTGATAATTCCATCTTCGTTAGTCTTCTATTAATAAGTAAGAACCTTTGGCACCCGGAATAGAACCCTTCACAAGAATGAGGTTGTTTTCAGGGATTACCTTTAAAATCCTAAGGTTGAGAACCTTTACACGGTCGCCGCCGGTGCGTCCTGCAAGGCGTTTGCCCTTGAAGACACGAGAAGGATAAGATGATGCACCGAGCGAACCGGGGGCACGAAGACGGTTGTGCTGACCGTGAGTCTGACCACCCACGCCGCCGAAACCGTGACGTTTCACAACGCCCTGGAAGCCTTTACCTTTAGATACGCCGGTAACGTCAACCCAGTCACCCTCTTCAAACATGTCGACAGTAACGGTGTCGCCAAGGTTGAGCTCGCCGTCAAACGACTTGAACTCAGAGAGCTTGCGCTTGGGGGTGGTGTTCGCCTTTGCGAAGTGACCCATCAGCGCCTTGGTGGTGCGCTTTTCCTTTTTCTCGTCATAGGCAATCTGCACGGCGTCGTAACCATCTTTTTCAACCGTACGAATTTGCGTAACAACACAAGGACCGGCCTCAATAACAGTGCATGGTATGTTCTTACCCTCGGCACTGAACACGGAAGTCATTCCGATTTTCTTTCCAATTAGTCCTGACATTTTCGCAGTTCTATTAAAAAATTTAGTTTATTAATTTGTCCTTATCACCGGCGATTTGCGATCCTCACGATCTGCCTCGTCCGAAGACAGCGGGACACTTTTTTTATTTTAAGATACCGCCCGACACCTCTGTTTCCAGAGCCCTTTCGTGCCGATAACCATCAAGGATTTCTCTTCATCCCCTCGGGCTGACAAACACTCGAATCGGATTCCCTTTATATCCCATCCTCGCGCTTGCTCTCCTCGTCAGGATTTTACCTCGTCCCCTTCGGTCGAGACACTCGGATCGAATTCCCTTTATATTCCATCCTCCTGTCTGCTCCCAATCAAGAACTTTCTCTCATCCCTCTCGGTCGAAACACTCGAATCGAATTCCCTTTATATTCCATCCTCGTGCCTTCTCCCTTGCCGGGATTATCATCCTCTCCGGTCCGGTTGTCTTTTATAATAGCCTCCGCACATGACATGCGGAGGCATAAAGAAGTTTACGCTCTTATCACACTTTGATCTCAACCTCGACACCTGAGGGAAGCTCGAGCTTCATGAGGGCGTCGATAGTCTTGGGAGTCGAGCTATAGATATCAAGTATGCGCTTGAAAGTGCTAAGCTGGAACTGCTCGCGAGACTTTTTGTTGACGAAAGTCGAACGGTTGATTGTGAAAATCTTCTTATGCGTGGGCAGGGGTATGGGACCGCTGACAACCGCGCCGGTCGATTTAACCGTCTTAACGATCTTTTCTGCCGATTTGTCGACCAGGTTGTGATCGTATGATTTAAGTTTTATTCTAATCTTTTGACTCATGATCGTTGTTTTTATTCAATATCCTTAACTCGGCCGGTCGATTTCTCGATAATCTCCTTGGCAACGTTGGCAGGCACTTCGGCGAAGTTGGCAAACTCCATTGAAGAGGTGGCGCGACCCGACGATATGGTACGGAGCACTGTCACATAACCGAACATCTCTGAAAGGGGCACCTTGGCCTTGACCACGCGGGCGTTACCTTTAGACTCCATGCCGCTGACCTGACCGCGACGTTTGTTGAGGTCGCCGATGATGTCACCCATGTTCTCTTCGGGAGTGACAACCTCCACATTCATGATGGGCTCCATGATAACGGGACCTGCGCTCTTGGAAGCGACGCGGAAACCGTTGCGGGCACATATCTCAAACGAGAGCTGGTCTGAGTCGACCGGGTGGAAAGAACCGTCTATAAGGGTAACCTTCATGGAGTCGACAGTGTAACCTGCCAGAGGACCGTTAGCCATTGCCGACTCGAAACCTTTCTGAACGGCGGGTATGAACTCCTTGGGAATGTTACCGCCCTTTACGGTGTCGACGAATACCAGACCGGTCTTCTCGGGATCGTCATTGGGACCTATCTCGAAGATGATGTCGGCAAACTTACCGCGACCGCCGGTCTGCTTCTTGAAGACCTCGCGATGCTGGAAAGTCTTGGTGAGAGCCTCTTTGTAATTAACCTGAGGCGCACCCTGGCTGATCTCCACGCCGAACTCACGACGCAGACGGTCGACGATCACCTCAAGGTGAAGCTCGCCCATACCGCTGATGACGGTCTGGCCTGAGTCTTCGTCGGTCTTGACGGTGAAGGTGGGGTCCTCCTCGGCCAACTTGCCCAACGCAATGCCGAGCTTGTCGAGGTCTTTCTGAGTCTTGGGCTCAACGGCCAAGCCTATAACAGGCTCGGGGAAAGTCATGGACTCAAGGATGATGGGTTTGTTCTCGTCGCAGAGAGTGTCGCCCGTTCTCACATCCTTGAAGCCGACAGCGGCACAGATGTCACCGGCAGTAACGTACTCTATGGGGTTCTGCTTGTTGGCGTGCATCTGATAGAGGCGTGATATGCGCTCTTTCTTGCCCGAGCGGCTGTTGAAAGTGTATGAGCCGGCGTCGAGCTTACCCGAGTAAGCGCGCACGAATGCCAGACGGCCCACGAAGGGGTCGGTTGCAATCTTGAAGGCCAAGCCTGCGAAAGGCTCGTTCTCTGAGGGGTGGCGCACAACCACGTTGCCGTCGAGATCATGACCCTCCACTGCCTCAACGTCCATGGGCGAGGGCAGGTAAGCGACGATGCTGTCGAGCAACAGCTGGACGCCTTTATTTTTGAACGACGAGCCGCAAAGCATGGGCACAACGCTCATGTTGATGGTGGCCTTACGCAGAGCCTTGACAATCTCTTCGGGAGTGATCGAATCGGGATCCTCGAAGAATTTCTCCATAAGGGCATCATCGGATGCTGCTATCTCTTCGATGAGCTTGGCACGCCACTCGGCAGCCTCAGCGGCCATGTGGGCGGGTATCTCGCCGTAATTGAAGTTATCGCGTACGGTCTTGTCCTCGAAGTAAATGATAGCGCGATTGTGTATAAGGTCGACAAGACCTTCGAACTTATCTTCGGCACCTATGGGCAACACGATAGGCATTGCGTTGGCACCGAGACGCTCCTTCACCTGACCCACCACATTGAGGAAGTCGGCGCCGGTACGGTCCATCTTGTTGACGTAACCGATACGGGGAACGTTATATTTGTCGGCCTGGCGCCACACGGTCTCGCTCTGAGGCTCGACACCGCCCACCGCACAGAATGTTGCGACGGCGCCGTCGAGGACACGGAGCGAACGCTCGACCTCAACGGTGAAGTCGACGTGGCCCGGGGTATCGATGATATTGATCTGGTAAGTGTTGTCGTTGTATTTCCAAAAAGTGGTTGTGGCCGCAGAGGTGATGGTGATACCACGCTCCTGCTCCTGAACCATCCAGTCCATGGTGGCCGCACCTTCGTGCACCTCGCCCACTTTATGGGTCTTACCCGTATAGAAAAGGATACGCTCCGATGTGGTGGTCTTGCCCGCGTCGATGTGGGCCATGATACCGATGTTTCTCGTATAATTAAGATCTCTTGCCATCTTTGGTTATCCTTTCTGTTAGAATCTAAAGTGTGCAAACGCTTTGTTGGCCTCGGCCATACGGTGCATCTCTTCCTTACGCTTGAATGCGCCGCCCTCTTCGTTATAGGCGGCGATTATTTCCGCAGCGAGCTTTTCAGCCATTGAACGGCCGGCACGCTTGTGCGCGTAAAGGATAAGATTCTTCATACTCAAAGAGACCTTACGTTCTGCACGCACTTCGGTCGGCACTTGGAATGTCGCCCCACCGACACGGCGAGACTTAACCTCAACCTGCGGGGTAATGTTTTCGAGGGCTTTCTTCCAAATCTCCAATGGAGCCTTATCAGAGTCCTTCATCTTCTCGCCCACCGTATCTATCGCATCATAGAAGATCGTGTAAGCAATACTCTTCTTACCATCCAGCATAAGGTTGTTGACGAAACGGGTTACCATTACGTCTCCGAACTTAGGATCCGGAAGCAGAATTCGCTTTTTAGGCTTCGCTTTTCTCATTGCTTTAATTTAACTTTTTAAAACGCTCTTTTTTGTTTATTTCTTGCCCTTGGGAGCTGCTGCGCCCGCTTTAGGCTTTTTGGTGCCGTATTTCGAACGGCGCTGATTACGACCGTCAACGCCTGCCGCGTCGAGGGCACCGCGCACCAGGTGGTAACGCACACCGGGAAGGTCTTTCACACGACCGCCGCGCACAAGCACGATAGAGTGCTCCTGAAGGTTGTGGCCTTCACCGGGAATGTACGCATTGACCTCCTTACCGTTTGTTAAACGCACACGCGCAACCTTACGCATGGCCGAGTTCGGCTTCTTGGGGGTCGTGGTATAGACCCTCACGCAAACGCCGCGTCTCTGAGGACATGAATCGAGGGCGGGAGCTTTGCTGTTATCCGCCAACTTCACGCGTCCTTTTCTGACTAACTGTTGAATTGTAGGCATTTTAAAGTTTTATAAAGTTTATTACGGTTTATCGCTTTTCCATTCTTCCTTTTCATGGACACCGCCACAGGAAGACACTTTTCAGCCCACAAAGATAACTCTTATTTTGTTAATATCAAACACTTTCGACTCTTTTTCGTTGATTATCACGCCTTTTCAATATCACCAAATAGTACAATAAACACACAATGCGCTGATTTACAATAAAATAAACAACACCAAAAACTTTTCTCACTTAAAAAGACAATTTTTCGGTCTCCCGCAACAAAAGCGAAATAAACGCACCTGTTAATATTTTTAACGGAAATTCACTAACTTTGTCTGTCGAAAGACAAACAAGTCCGGAAAAGGGTAAAGGCAAGAGCATCTTTTACGCGAAACGGACACATTTTGAAAATAAAACGAAAAAAATAAGGCAATGAGTGATGTTGTAAGAACCAGATTTGCGCCCAGTCCCACCGGATATATGCACATAGGCAATTTAAGAACGGCCCTTTTCGCCTTTCTGTACGCCAGGTCGCAGGAAGGACGCTTCATATTGAGAATAGAGGATACCGACCAGGGACGCTATGTGGAGGGAGCCACCGACATTATATACGATACCCTCCGCACCGCCGGTCTGCATCACGACGAGGGCCCCGATGTGGGAGGCGACTTCGGTCCCTATGTGCAAAGCCAGCGCAAAGATATGTACCGCAAATATGCCGAAGAGCTGGTGGCCAAAGGCGAGGCCTATTATTGCTTCTGCCGGCGCGACGACAAAGAGGCAGAATCGTCGGAGGGTTACAACCGTCACTGCCGCTCGCTCTCTGCCGGGCAGGTAAAAGAGCAGTTGGCTCAAGGCATGCCCTATGTGATAAGACAGCGCATACCGCTGGAGGGCACCACCTCATGGGACGACCTTGTGTACGGCACCATATCGGTTGACAACCGGACGCTCGACGACCAGATATTGCTCAAAAGCGACGGTATGCCCACATACAATTTCGCCAACGTGATAGACGACCATCTGATGGGCATAACCCATATAATACGAGGCTCTGAATATCTGTCGTCAAACCCCAAGTACATATTGTTGTACCGGGCTTTCGGGTGGGAGATGCCACGATACATACACCTGCCCCTAATAAACGGACAAAACCCCGACGGCACCATCAGCAAGCTCTCTAAAAGACACGGAGCCGTGAGCTTTCAGGCATTGGTTGAAGACGGTTACCTGCCCGAAGCCATCATCAATTACATCGCCCTGCTCGGGTGGTCGCCCAAGTCGGAACAGGAGATATTCTCGTTAGACGAGCTTGTGAAGCTCTTCTCGGTGACAGGCGTACACAAAAGCCCCGCAGTGTTCGATTACAAAAAGCTCGACTGGGTCAACAGCCAGCACATAGTGATGATGAGCGACGAGGAGTTTGCCGACAAGGCACGACCCTATGCCGGCATTGACTCGACACCTTTAGAGGGCAAATGGACCAAGATAGCCTCTCTGCTCAAGCCGAGGGTCAACAAGCTCTCTGAGGTGGCTGAAAAGACAGCCTTCCTCAAACAACTCGGAGCTTACGACACAGAAATGTATATCAACAAAAAGAACAAATCGACCTTTGAAAGCTCCATCCGCATCATAGAGAATGTGATAGGTGCTCTCGATGCAGAGGAGCAGTGGAACGAAGAGGCTCTTTACAACACTCTGTCGTCACTGGCGCAGTCGCTGGGCATCAAGGAAGGTCAGCTCTTCTGGCCTGTCAGGATAGCCCTGTCGGGACTTATGGCCACACCCGGCAACGCAACCGACATACTCTTCATTCTGGGCAAGGAGGAGTCGGTGTCACGTCTTGAAAAGGGGGTTGAGATGCTCAAAAAGGCATCCCTTGCGTAAGAGCGAGGTTAGACGCACAATAAATGCGGTTTGGGTCGCAAGATGCAGTCAAATATTTTGCAGTTTTTACGATCATGGACCTGATTTTATCGACTGCCGGCTTTTTCAACGCGGCAGCGGTCTGATGATCACCCAAAAAACGCTTCATCTGTTAATATTAAAGCCTCTTGAATCAAGAGGCTTTTTCATATTCGGGGGCATCACTGTGGCCTGAAGGGAAATTTAAGGCCTCTGTAAGCGACCAGCCTGACCTTGACCGAGCCCACCTTTATGGGCGAATCGACCGCTATGGGTATTCGGTTCTTATCGTCCGATATCCAGATGGTAAACTCGCTTCCGTCATCGAACGAATTGCCCGAAGCATCGGCCAGCTCGCACTTGAACACCAACGTCTCTATCCGTCCTAACCCTCCGACATTAAGTCTCCGGCGTCCCTCGAAGCGGTAATTGATATTGCGCACGGTGTCGGCAAAGACCACCTCTAACGGATAAGGCCGCCCCGGGGTCATGACGCCGACATCCACCGAGCGTATGTTGTAAAAGAGCGACACTGCGTCATAGCTGACCTCTGACAAAGGGAAGCTCTTGCGCCGCACATCGGGACGGCTCAGGTTTTGTGCCTTTGTCGACACCATCATCGCATCCCAGTTGTAAACATAGCTGCTTTTAAACCTGTAATCGCCCTCCGACAGATCGTTGGAGAAATAGAGCGGTCGCAAATCGCGCTTGTCGAGCCATGTGTCATACACATCGTGCAGATTATAAAACCATGTGTACTTCTTATTGACATCGCCCGTGGCCCTGACATGGAAACACTCCGTACCGTCGACCTTACCAGAAGTGACGTCGAACCTCACGGTGGCCACATCCACATTGACCATCCCCACCTTATAACCAACCGCATACTCGAGTCTCTCGCCCGAAGCAAAAGCTATCTCTCCCTTGTTTTCACTGTTGGCATAGACCTGCGCCGAAGCATCACAAACCGCCCCGGCAAAAGCCAACGACAAAACAAAACACAACATCCTCTCTCTCATAAGCACACCTTTTAACACCTCCCCTATCACAAATATAGCACAAAAATATTGCCAAAACAAGCGGCAACGGTTTGGGTTCGGAGACTGTCGTTTTGGTTTGCTGCAACGGCCGTTTATTGCGGGAACGGCCGTTTATGTTGCGAGAACTGCCTCCGGCGGCCCTTCCGGGGGAGGGGTCACGGACCCCCTTTTGATATTTTTGAGGACAAACTAAGGAATAAGTACGAAAAATAATAGTAAAGGTGTTGCGACTTAGGTCTCACACCTTTACTATTATTTTTCGTTTTTGGCCCTTGGAGTTGGTGTCTGA
>CAMRVW010000046.1 GCA_947054185.1 uncultured Rikenellaceae bacterium
TTGGCTGTCGCCTTGGATACTCACGCCCGGTAAAATGCAAATAGATTTGCTTTTAGACTCGCTTATCCGTACCGTTGACCTAACGGTCTTGGATACTTCGCCTCGGAAAAGCAAAATTCATTTGCTTTTCCGAGGCTTATCCGTATCGTTGGCTGTCGCCTTGGATACTCACGCCCGGTAAAATGCAAATAGATTTGCTTTTACACTCGCTTATCCGTATCTTTGCACTATGCGAAAGGTGTTGCCGCATATGGTTCTGTTGGTGTTGCTGTTTTTGACGGCAGGGCGCTCTTATGCGCAGTTTGACCGCAATTACTTCTATTACGTGGCCGAGCAGAACATCATGAAGGGCCATTATCGTCAGGCCATAAATGTCTTGGGGGTGTTGTTGCGTGGCGATACCACCGCATACGACGGTATGTTTCTGCGCGGGGTTGCCAAGTTCAACCTCAACGACTTTGCCGGTGCCGAACAAGACTTCTCAAGGGCCATAGCGCTCAACTCGGTGTTTACGCGGGCCTATCTTTACCGAGCCATAACCCGCACCCGCACAGGTAATTACGATGATGCTCTCAGAGATTTCGCGCAGGCGATAGAGATACGTCCCGACAATGAAAACACCTATTTCAGCCGTGGCGTGGCGCTGTTTCTCAATCAGCAGTTTGCCGAGGCGATAAAAGATTTCGACTATTTCATACGCAAGCGTCCGTATATCGTCGACGCTTACATAAACCGCGGCACGTGTCATCTTATGATGAAAGACACCGTGGCGGCATGGCGCGATTATGACAAGGCCGTGGAGGTCAACAAGTATAATCCGGACGGTTACATACGTCGTGGGGGCATACTGATGATGCGCGGGCAGAAAAAAGAGGCCTATGCCGACTTTACGCAGGCAATAACGCTCGACAGCCTCAACATACAGGCCTATTTCAGCCGTGCCATAGTAAGCGCCGGCGACAACGATCCGTTGGGTGCCATCGCTGACTTCAGCAAGGTGCTTAAGATAGACAGCCTCAATTCGTTGACATATTTCAACCGCGCCATAGTCTATTCGCAGATAGGCGATTATCATAACGCGCTGGCCGATTACGACCGTGTGGCCGAATACAGTCCGCACAATGTGTTGGTATTCTTCAACCGTGCGGCCCTCAACGACAGGCTGGGGCGCTTGCGTGAGGCCGAGAGCGATTACACGCGCGCCATAGAGCTGTTTCCCGATTTCGCCAACGCCTATCTGGGGCGGGCTGCCGTGCGTCGACGCATGAACGACGTGGCGGGCTGGCGGGCAGACCACGACATGGCCGGACGCAAGATATCGGCATATAAAAAGAGCGGGTTGCCGGCCGGTCTTTCAGACACCAGCAAGGTGTTCACGCGTCTGTTGTCGTTCGATGCCGACTTCGGTAACCCTGACTTCGACAATATAAAGATACGCGATGTGGATGTGGTGTTGCTGCCTTTGTTCCGTGTGGTTATAGACGACAGGGCCGCTTCATTGCGTCATAAACTTTACGATGCCGCCACGTCGACTCACAAGGGTGATATGCCTGCGGGGTCTGTCGTCAACAACCTGGCCGTGGTGGCCGACAAGGAGCATGTGAAGAGACTTGCCGGCGAGGCCGCCGAGGCCATGAGTGCCGACAGGACGGCTCGTGCGGTTTATGCCGCCGGTGTGACGCAATATATGATGCTTCAATATTCCAATGCCGTGCGGTTGTTTAAAGAGGCGATAGCCCTCGACCCGACCGACCCGTTGTATTACATGTCGTGCGCCGTTGCGATAACGGAGATGACCGATTTCATCTCATCGTTAGACAAGCGCCAGACCCTGTTGATAGATGTCAACCCCTCGGAGCGACTCAATACCGCCACCGAGAACGTTTACGACTATGACGAGCCGTTGATGTTGATAAACAAGGCCATAGAGCTTGACCCCGATAATGCGTACCTCTATTACAACCGTGCCGGCATGTTGTGTAAAAACGAGGATATGACCGCAGCCATAGACGATTACACGCGCGCCTTAGAGCTTTATCCCGACTTTGCCGAGGCCTATTACAACCGAGGCATGATATTGCTGTGGCTCAAAGATTCGCGCAAGGGATTCCTAGATATGAGCCGTGCCGGGGAGTTGGGCATAGAGGAGGCCTATAAACTTATGTCTCGTATGGCCGGTGCGATGAAATAGCCGTGCCTGAGGGTGCGGGCAAGGGGCTTGTCGGGCTTGCTTGTGGGAAAAGGCGAGGGTGTTTGCTTGCGGAAGGTGGCGAGGGGTAAAGGTGGGGTGCCGATAAAAAAGGTGCTGGTGTGAGGTTTTGATAACGGGCGTTATAAAAGTGCGTCCCGCTCCAAAAGTTAGTCTTGGGGCGGGACGCACTTGTTGCGTTGAGGCATGGCATGTGGCATAACGGCGGCGGCGTCAACTCGTGAGGTGTCGCGGGGTGAGGCCTTGGGGCGATTATGTCCGTTGTGCGGGTGTCGGTCGGGTCAGATTCTCTCGGCCTTGAATCCTGCCGATTTTACCAGTGACACGATCTCTTCGTCAGAGAGGCTTTCATCCTCAACGGCAAGCACCTTGTCGGGCGATGTAAGGTCGATGTTCCAGCTGCCGTCGGCAAGACGTCCCTCCAAGGCGGCGTCTATTTGGGCCACACATCCTTTGCATTTGGCGGATGTCTTAAACAGTCTCTTTTTCATGCGGTTATGTTTTAGTTTGTAATATTTGTCGTCAGATGTGCCGTTGTTATAGTCGTACCTGTTTGAGTCGCAGGCTGTTGAGTACCACCGACACCGAGCTGAATACCATGGCGCCGCCGGCCCACATGGGGTCGAGTGCCAGGCCGAGAGATGGATAGAGCGCTCCTGCCGCCACGGGTATGGCTATCACGTTATATATGAACGCCCAAAACAGGTTTTGTCGTATAATGCCCACACATTTGCGCGACAGTCTTATGGCCATCGGCAGTTTTGACAGGTCGGAGGTCATGAGTGTCACCATGGCCACGTCCATCGCCACATCGGTGCCTTGACCCATGGCTATGCTCACATCGGCGCGCGAGAGTGCCTGCGAGTCGTTGATGCCGTCGCCCACCATGGCCACCTTGTGTCCCTTGGCCTGAAGCGCAGATATGTAATCGTCTTTATCCTGCGGTAACATGCCGGCCCTTACATGTTCTATGCCTGCCTCGGCGGCAATGGCGCGGGCTGCCGAGGGTGAGTCGCCCGTGAGCATGTGCACCTCCACACCTTGGCGTCGCAGTGTGCGCACCGCCTCGGCAGAGTTTGCCTTGAGAGGGTCGCTGACGGCCATAAGGGCGATGAGTCTGTCGGAGGTGCTGTAATATATGACGCTGTTGCCGCTCTCCTGCCTGCGTGTCACAAACTCGGCGGCTTTGTCGTCAGGCAGCGGCGTCCGGGCCGCAAACGAGGCGTTGCCGACCCTGTAACCAATCCCGCGGAATGAGGCTTCGACGCCCTGTCCCGTGATGCTTTCGAAGCTGTCGGGAGGTGTCGCCTCTATGTGTTCGGAAGCTATCTTGTCGCCGACGGCCGGGGCCAACGGATGTTCCGATAGCGCCTCTATGCCTCGCAGCAGAGCCTTGTCGGCATTGTCTCCATACCACAGCATGTCGGTGACCACGGGGTGCCCCTCCGTCAGGGTACCCGTCTTGTCGAGCACCACGCAGTCTATGCGGCACAGGTTTTCAAGCGCGAAGGCATCCTTTATCAATATGTGGTTTTGTGCTCCGCGGCCCATGCCGGCCATAAGGGCGGTGGGTGTGGCCAGTCCGAGCGCGCAAGGACAGGCTATCACCAGCACCGTCGCCGCTGTCGTGACGGCAAGCGAGAGGTTGCCGCCCACAAAGAGCCACAGCAGGAATGCAACCACCGATATGGCCACCACCACAGGTACGAATATGGCGCTCACACGGTCGACGATGCGTTGCACCGGCGCCTTGCTGCCCTGAGCCTGACGCACTGTCTCCACAATGCGCGCCAGCAGGGTGTCGCCGCCCACGGCACCGGCCTCCATGACAAAGGCGCCGCGTCCGTTGATGGTGCCCGCGAGCACCTTGTCGCCGCAGCTCTTGTCCACGGGCACAGGCTCACCGCTTATTATGCTCTCGTCAACGAACGAGCTGCCGCTCACAACCACTCCGTCGACGGCTATCTTCTCGCCCGGACGTACGCTTATACGGTCGCCCACCGACAGTGACGCCACAGCCACCTCGCGTTCACCGTCGGCCTCCACCAAGCGGGCCGTGAGTGGTTGAAGGCCCATGAGGCTCTTGATGGCCGAGCCGGTGCTCCGTTTGGCGCGCTCTTCAAGCAGTTTGCCCAACGACACGAAGGCTATGACCATGACGGCTGCCTCGTAATACAGATGGGGTGTAAAGCCTCTGTCGAGCCAAAATTGCGGAAACAACATGTTGAAGAGGCTGTAAAGAAACGCTATGGACACACTGAGGCTCACCAGCGTATCCATGCCCGCGGCACGCTCTCTTATCTGCTTTAAGGCGTGGATGAAAAAAGGACGTCCGCAGAAGAGTATCACGCACAGGGCCAGCCCCAGTTGCAGCCACCACGACCACTTTTGGTGCATGAACGCCATGGAGAGCACCATGACAGGCACCGAAAGCACCCATGCCGTTATTACGCGTCGACGGAGCGCCATATAGTGCTTGTGTTCCATGGCTTCGGCCATGTCACCTGTGGGGTCTTCGTCTATGACAATGTCGTAACCGATGGATTGCACCTCTTGTTTGATGTGCGATAGTGTCACCTTGTCGGCATCGTATTCGACTGCCAGTGTCGAAGATGCGAAGTTGACATCTGCCGACCTGACTCCGGCGACAGACTTCACTTTTTTCTCCACATTGCCCGCACATACGGCGCAGCTCATCTCCAATACCGGCAACTGTCTCTTTTGAATCATGATGATATGTCGTGTTTTATTGTTGATATGCGGCAATATTCGTGCCGCGGGTGGTTAGGCCTTATACAGACTCTTTGTTACAGTCAGGGCAGATGCCTTTGAGCACATAGTTGACATCGTGCAGCGTAAAACCCCTGGGGAGGCTCACCATAGGCACCTGCACATGTCGTATGCAGACGGTCTTGTGACAACGTTCGCAAGTGAAATGTACGTGCATGTGGTCGCGCGGAGAGTTGTCGCCCATGCAGAGCGAATATTTCACAGAGCCCGAACCGTCGTCTATGTCGTGTATGAGGTGGCGTTCGGCAAACAGAGCCAGCGTTCTGAATACTGTCGACTTGTCGACCGTCTCGATCGCCTGTTCCATGTCGCTCATGCTGAAGGCGGTGTCGAACATGTGCATAGCTTTCAATATCATCATTCTGACGGCGGTGGGCCGTATGCCGTGGGCGGTCAGCTCGTTTTGGTATATGTCGCTATTGCTCATTTCGTGTCAAATTTCATTTTCAATATCCTGAGCGCATTGGTCACCACCAGCACCAATACACCCACATCGGCAAGCACCGCACCCCATATCGACACCAGGCCCAAAGCGCCCGCCAGCAGCACCGCCAGCTTGACCGTCAGTGCAAAGATAACATTTTGTCGCACAACAGACACTGTGGCCCGGCCTATCATTATGGCCGTCGTCACCTTGTATGGCTCGTCCGACTCTATCACAGCGTCGGCTGTCTGCACTGCCACATCGCTGCCGTGTCTGCCCATGGCCACCGACACACCGGCCGTTGCCATAACGGGTGCGTCGTTGATGCCGTCGCCAACGAAGGCTGTTTTGCGCCCTTTGCGGATCAATGCTTCGATATAGGCAGCTTTGTGACCGGGGAGCATGTTGCCGTGCCCCTCTATGGCTAACTTGCCGGCAACGGTGTCGACAGCCTGTTGCTTGTCGCCCGAGAGTATGGCAATGTCTGTTATGCCGAGGTTGCGCAACTGCCGTACCGTGTCTGGGGCGTCGTCTTTGAGTCTGTCGCTCAGTAATATATAGCCTATGAGGGTGCCGTCGTATGCGCATGCGACCAAAGAGCCTCCGGCTTGTGACAGCTCGTCGGGACAGGTTATGTTTTCGCGTTTCAGGAGCGACAGGTTGCCGGCCAACAGCCTCTTGCCACGATATGAGCCTGTCATGCCGTAACCGGCAATCTCCGTGGTGTCGACGACTTCGGGTGCAGTTATCCCCTCTTTTTGCGCGTAACGCACAACGGCGCATGCCACAGGATGGGTGCTCGCAGCCTCAAGCGCCGCGGTGAGACCGACCATGAGATGCTCGGAGACATCAGAGGCACACACGACCGATTGCACGTCGAACACACCGTTGGTGAGGGTGCCCGTCTTGTCGAAGAGCACGGTGTCGACTGCGGCCACGGCATCGAGGCTGTCGCCACCCTTGAAGAGTATGCCATATCGCGAGGCGACACCTATGCCGCCGAAATAACTCAGAGGCACACTCATGACCAATGCGCAGGGGCACGACACTGCAAGAAAGACCACGCCGCGGTATATCCAGGCGCTAATGTCAAACGAGGCATACAGGCCACATATCCACATCATGTAAGGCACAGCCACTATAAGCACCGCCCCCAGCATCACCGCCGGGGTGTATATGCGGGCGAAGCGGCGTATGAACAGCTCGGTGCGGGCTTTGCGCCGTCCCGCCTCCTCGACCATGCGCACCATATCGCTGACGGCGCTTCGGTCATAGCTCTCGACGGTAACCAGGCGCACGGCACTCTCTTTGACTATCATGCCTGAGGATACCTTGTCGCCCTCACGGAAAAGCCGCGGTATGCTCTCGCCCGTCACCATCGAGGTGTCGAACAGGGCCTCGCCACGGCTCATGCGCGAATCGATAGGCACGCTTTGTCCTGCCTTGACCTCTATCGTCGACCCTATGGGCACCTCTTGCGGCGGTGTCTCCACGGCTCCAGAGGGTGTTATCACCGTCACAGTCAGCGAGCGCAGGCCCAGCAGTGCCTCTATGTCGGCATGCGCCTTGTGCACCGCTCTGTGCTGGAGATATTCGCCCAAGGTGTAAAAGAGCATCACAGCCACACCTTCGGGATATTCGCCGATGTAAAAGGCACCCGCCGATGCCACCGTCATGAGCATGAACTCGCTGAACCACACCCCGCGGGCCATCTGCTTGAACATGCTTGCAATGACGGGCAGGCCCACAGGCATAAAGGCTGCCAAAAACCACAGAGCGCGTGCGTGAGCGAACGATGCGAACAACATGTCGGCATACGGTGTCATGCCGAAAGCCAGCATCGCAGCCGAGACAACCATAGAGACAACAGTAACCATAATCTTGATCTTTATGCGGGATGTCGTCGTTTTATTCATGACGCATCCCTGTCTGTCGGAGAGGCTCCCGGTCGCAGACTCGGGCATGCCTCCCCGGCGATTAACGGTTACAAATATAATACTATTGTCTTGCAATCCGATTGCAAATGTTCGCTATCTCCCGTCATGTCGGTATTCGTCACGGCTTTACGCGCGTTGTTTGTCTTACGGCCGTTCCGTTACGACGCGTCGCTGTTCGTCGTCGGGTGCGACGGGCTTATCGGCGGCGGCTTGGCAGGAGAGCGTCGGCGCTTATATGCGGTGTACGGCGGCGTGCTCCGACTCGTAATAACGTATGAAAGCCTCGTTTACGAGCCGTGTGCCGCCGGGGGTGGGGTAATCGCCCGAGAAATACCAGTCGCCGGTGTGGTCGGCGCATACGGCATGCAATGCCTCTATCGACTGGAAGATCACCTCCACAAGACAGCTTATGCCGTCGGGCGTCACCAGGCGGCTTATAGTTCGCGCTATCGTCGCATCGTCGAAAGGCTCATATACGGCTTTGACGCAGTTGACGAGCTGTATGTCGGCGACGCCCCTCTGCATGACGGCACGGCGATAGACCTGTTCGAGCGTCACCCCCGTGTCGTTCTCTTCGAGCAGCTTAACGGCCGCCCTGAAGGCCACCAGCGAGCCTATGTCGGACATGTCTATGCCGTAAAAATCGGGATAGCGTATCTGCGGCGACGACGACACGACCACCAGTTTCTTCGGATTCAATCGGGC
Source organism: uncultured Rikenellaceae bacterium (assembly GCA_947054185.1). Taxonomy (GTDB): domain Bacteria; phylum Bacteroidota; class Bacteroidia; order Bacteroidales; family Rikenellaceae; genus CASDZP01. The sequence continues at coordinate 8,066 of CAMRVW010000046.1, forward strand.
CAGTATGCGCACGATGCTCCGGCGCAGGGTGGTGCCGCGAACGATACTGTCGTCGATCACCACCAGGTTGTCTTTCCGCGGACGCACAGAGCCGTAAATGACGTCGTACACATGGGCGGCCAGGTCGTCGCGGCAGTTGCCCTCAGCGATGAACGTGCGCAGTTTTATGTCTTTTACCGCCACCTTCTCGATGCGCACTTTGCTTTCGAGAATGGAGGCGACTGCAGCATGGTCGGCAGTGCCCGATTCGATTATCCGTCGTGTCTTTATCTCGTCGAGGCGTTTTTCGAGTGCCTGTACCATGCCGTAAAAGGCGTTTTCGGCGGTGTTGGGTATGAATGAGAAGACGGTGTTGTCCAGATCTCCGCCTATCGCCTCCATCACCTGCGGCACCACCTCGGCTCCCAGCCCCTTGCGCTCTTTGTATATGTCGCGGTCGCTTCCGCGCGAGAAATAGATGCGCTCGAAAGAGCACGAGGCACGTTTGCGAGGTTCGAGCACCTGCACCGTAACCACCTGGCCGTCGGCCCGGGTGATCAACGCTTCGCCGGGTTCTATTTCGCGTATATCGTCGGTGTCGAGATTCATCACCGTCTGTATCACAGGGCGTTCCGATGCCGTGACGACCATCTCTTCGCCGACATGGTAAAAGGCGGGACGTATGCCCCATGGGTCGCGTAAGACGAATGTCTCGCCGCTTCCGGTCATGCCGCATATAACGAAACCGCCGTCCCACATACGCGCACAAGGCGCTATCACCCGTTCTATGCGTAAGTTGCGTTCTATCTGTCCGATAAGCTCGCGTTCGTCTGGAAACCGTCCTTCTGCCAGGCGTCTGAGCCTCTCTATCTCGAGGTCGAGTTCATGCCCCACCTGTTCGAGCAACAGAGTGGTGTCGGAGGTGCTGCGGGGGTGTTGTCCGCGTTCGAGAAGGTCAGAGAACAACTCGTCTATGTTGGTCATGTTGAAATTGCCGCACAGGGCCATTGTGGCGGCACGATAGTTACTCCGTCTGAGAAACGGGTGGACGTACGTTATGCCCGAGCGGCCTGTGGTACTGTAACGTAGATGGCCCATATATATGTCGCCCACGAACGGGAGAGACATCCGTGCCGATGGGTCTGCGTCGCCGCCTTTTCCGTCGGCATGGCCGGATCGCGACTCTTTCTTCGCTTCGTCCATGCGCGCTCGTATCGCCGCGAAGACCTCGCTTATGGCGTCGGCGCCTTCGGCCCTTTGGCGAAACATGAACTCTTCGCCGGGAGATGAGGTGAGCCTGGCGCATGCGACGCCGGCCCCCTCCTGACCGCGGTTGTGTTGCTTCTCCATGAGCAGGTATAACTTGTTGAGGGCATATTTGGTCGTGCCGTATTTCTTTAAAAAATAGTCTGTCGGTTTGCGCAACCTTATCATCGCAATGCCGCACTCGTGTTTCAATTGTTCCATTATGTTCGATTTTAACCCGTCGTATCGCCATCCGAGCCAACCGCATGAACCGCCGGTGGCAGAGGTGTGTAACGATAAAAAAGGCTGCAAGCGTTTTGTCTTGCAGCCGTGAGATATCTATCTTATGAAGAGCAGTTCGCGATATTTGGGAAGTGTCCACACCCTGTCGTCGACTATAAGCTCGAGTTTGTCGATATGGTGTCTTATCTGGCTCATGAGCGGGACCACCGTGTCGTGATAGGCTATGGCCTTCTCGCGCTCGCACTCTATCACGTTGGCGGCTTTGCGGGCGTCGACCAGTTTGGTCACGTTGTCGGTGATGAAGTCGACATGACCCGATATCTGGCGTATCAGCTCTATGTCGTGGCGTGACATTTGCTCGGCCTCCTCGGCAGAGAAGAGCGCCTTTATCTTATAGACGTTATCCAGGAGCACCGACTGATAGCCCGAGGCCACAGGCACTATGTGGTTCATGGTAAGGTCGCCAAGCACACGGGCCTCTATCTGTATCTTCTTGGTGTATGTCTCCCATGCCACCTCGGCGCGCGATTTGAGCTCGCGGCGGCTGAGCACTCCCGTGCGCTCGAACATCTCTATGCTTCCGGGGGCCACGTAACGGTCGAAGATGAGGGGTACGCTCGTCTGGCAGTCGAGTCCGCGTCGTGCAGCCTCGTCTTTCCACTCCTGGCTGTAACCGTTGCCGTCGAACCATATGGCCTTGCAGTCGACAATCAGCTTTTTGACTGCCGACACCAGAGCCACCTCTTTTGTCATGCCGCCGTCGATGAGGGCGTCGACATCGCTCTTGAAGCGGCAAAGCTGGTCGGCAACGGCGGCATTGAGCACCAGCATGGCTTCGGCGCTGTTGGCCGACGAGCCCACGGCACGAAACTCGAACCTGTTGCCGGTGAAGGCGAAAGGCGATGTGCGGTTGCGGTCGGTGTTGTCGAGCAGAAGCTCGGGTATGTTGGCCACGCCAAGCTCTAACTGCGACTTGCCGTCGAAGGTGATTATGTCGTCGGTGTCGGCCGACTCCAGGCGGGTGAGCACCTGGCTTATCTGAGAGCCCAGGAAGATGGATACGATGGCGGGAGGAGCCTCGCCGCCACCCAGACGATGTGCGTTGGTGGCCGAGCTGATGGAGGCTTTGAGCAGGCCGTTGTGCGAGTGCACGGCTTTCATGATGTTGACAAGGAATGTGACAAAGCGCAGGTTTTCAAGAGCATTGTCACCACCCGGCGAAAGCAGGTTGACACCGGTGTCGGTGCCGAGGCTCCAGTTGTTGTGTTTGCCCGAGCCGTTGACCCCTTTGAAGGGCTTTTCGTGAAACAGCACACGAAAGCCGTGACGACGTGCCACCCTGCGCATCACCACCATCAAAAGCAGGTTGTGGTCGTTGGCAAGGTTGGTCTCCTCATATATGGGTGCCAGCTCGAACTGGTTGGGGGCCACCTCGTTATGACGTGTCCTTACAGGTATGCCCAGCTTGAGCGCCTCTATTTCAAGCTCTGTCATGAATGCCAGCACCCTCGATGGTATGGCGCCGAAATAGTGGTCTTCGAGCTGTTGGTTTTTGGCGCTGTCGTGGCCCATGAGTGTGCGGCCCGTGAGCATGAGGTCGGGACGCGCTGCCCACAACGACTCGTCGACAAGGAAATATTCCTGCTCCCAACCCAGGTATGACACCACCTTGCTGACATCGTTGTAAAAGTAACGGCATATGTCGAGCGCGGCACGGCACACCGCATGGGTCGATTTGAGCAGGGGCGTCTTATAGTCGAGTGCATCTCCCGTGTATGATATGAACACGGTGGGTATGCAGAGGGTGTCGCCCACCACGAATGCGGGTGACGATATGTCCCAGGCCGAGTAACCGCGCGCCTCGAAGGTGTTGCGTATGCCTCCGTTGGGGAAGCTCGAGGCGTCGGTCTCCTGTTGTATCAGCATCTTGCCCGAAAACTCCTCTATGACGCCGCCACGGCCGTCATGCTCTATGAAAGCATCGTGTTTCTCGGCGGTGCCGCCCGTAAGAGGGTGAAACCAGTGGGTGTAATGGGTGGCGTTCATGTCTATGGCCCACTGACGCATGCCCTGTGCCACGCTGTCGGCGATATTGCGGTTCAACGGCAGCCCTTTGTCGATAGATTCGGTGAGGCTCTTGTAAGTACCTTTGGTCAGGTATTTCTGCATCCTCTCTCGGTTGAAGACGTTGACTCCGAAAAGTTCGGACGGACGGTGGTCGGGGGTTTCGAGCTTGACAGGTTTGCGGCGGAAGGCCTCGGTCAGCAGTTCGAATCGCAAGATGCTCATATTCTATTTATTTTAAGTTTTATTTCATACTTCGTCGGGCTGTCATTTACAGCCCGAAATAGGTCATCACCACCGATACCAACGGTATGGCAAAGGTGGTCATGACTCCCATTATGCCTATGGCCAGCCCGCTGATGGCGCCTTCGACGGCGCCCATCTTCATGGCGGCAGCAGTGCCCACGCCGTGTGCCGAGGCTCCGAAAGCAAGACCGCGTGCCACGGGCGACGATATGCGGAACACGCGAAACAGCCACGGCGCCGCCACCGCACCGAAGATGCCGCATATAACCACGGCCATGGAGGTGAGCGAGGCGATGCCTCCCGAGCGTTCGGCCAGCTGTATGGCTATGGGCGTGGTGACCGACTTGGGCTGCATGGAGGCCACCACGGCCTGGTCGGCACCAGTGAGACGCAGTATCGCAATAACGCTCACCACACCCACGACGCTGCCCACGAAGGTGGACACCAGTATAGAGGTGGCGTTCTCTTTGATGTGTTCGACCTGCTCATAGAGCACGTATCCTAACGACACCACGGTGGGACCAAGCATGAACGATATCATCTCGGTCGACTCTTTATAGGTCTGATACGGCACGTCTGTGAGTTTGAGAAGCGTTATCAGCACCACCATCGATACGATGAGCGGATGGAGCACACCAAGGTGCAACTTGGAAAAAAGCCACACCGACCCTAAATAGACGGCAATGGTCATGGTGAGCCAAAAGAGATGCGAACCGATAAATGTCTCCATCACATATCCTCCCCTTTTTTTCGTGTGAAATGTCTTATGCCTATCTTTTGTTGCAGCAGACCCACTGTGGCTATAACTATTATGGTGCTTAAGGTTGAGGCCAGGACAATGCCTAAAGCATTGCGCGATATGAGGTCTAACGAGGCCACAACGCCGACGGCCGGCGGCAGGAAAAAGATAACCATATTGGCAATAAGCGCTTTGGCAACGGTGTCGACACTCCCGGGCTTGACAATCTTGAAAGACAGGGCTCCGAACAATAGCAGCATGCCTATGACACTTCCGGGGATGAAGTCGCCTGAAAGGATGGCGACACCCTCGCCCATGAGGTAAAAAACAAGAATTACGAGCGTCTTATTAAGCATTGTCTTACGACCTTGGTTTGTGTGTACCCGGCCTTTGGCTTGCATGCCCGGCTTATAAGACCGTAAACCGTAAGCATGTTGTCGGGATGCCTTGTCGGTAAAGACCGGTTTTCGGATGCAAAGATAACAAGAAATAGATAAAAAACGATAAAAATAATATGATACTTACAGTCAGCCTTTCATTTACAGAAACAGCGGTTGTTAAGCACTGCGGTTTTGCCGGCATTGCCGTTTTTGCGGAGGCTGCCGTTATTTTGCTGTAACTGCCTCCGGCGGCCCTTCCGGGGGAGGGGTCACGGAGGGGTCTCGGACCCCCTTTTGATATTTTTGAGAGCAAAGACTAAGAGGATAATTTCATAAGTGTGTTTCGACATACGTCTTACACATTTATGAAACAGACGTTTTTGGCCCTGGGGTTGAATGCCTAAAGGATGTCAAACAGGGGCCATGAACTCTCGCGTAAAGGGTGCGGAGGCAGAGCAGACAACAATAAACAGAAACAGTGCGGTAAAATATCGGCGGGCGTTTCTCATGCTGTGGTGGGCCGACCGCAGGTCGGCCTCATGGGGTGCGGATTCGGGGTCAAGGGCATGATGGGCAGGATTTTGGCGTGAGGGAGAGCGGCGCGGAGCCTGCGGAGGGCAGGGCGTGAGAGTCATGAGCTTCACCGCCGCCCCTAATTCACTGACATATATATTACTATGCGGGAATGCGGCCCTCCGTTGGGCGGAGGCTCCGGGCCGCTCGGG
>CAMRVW010000047.1 GCA_947054185.1 uncultured Rikenellaceae bacterium
CGGCGGGCGATTATTTTTGTGCCGGGCCGGAAAGAGAGGTTTTGAGTCGGTTAAGATTTGCTTTTTTCTGAAAAAATCGCCAATTTTGCAACAAACGATGGTCGGACGGATGCGTCGGGGTGGTTTGATGACGTTTAGTGTCGACAGTGTCGGTAAAAGGGTTTGATAAGTACATTAATATATTTTTGATTTTATGATAAAACGACTGTTTTTAAGTTTTTGTCTGTTGGTCTCGGGGCTTTGCGTTGCGGCCGGTGATTTCGGAGTCAGTGCCAGGTGTGAGTTTTTCTCGATACCGGTGGTGATGGGGCGCAGTTTCAACCTGTCGTCCAAGATAGTGCTTAACCTTGACAAAGAGGCTTCGGTTGGGCGCATTGACATTGTGATGGGGCGCCAGGCCGCAAGGGCAATAGACAGTTTGTCGTTGTATCTGATGAACGGAGACGGCGGTTTCGGAAGTTCGAAGACGACCAAGGTATCCGCTTTTGCCGCAGGCCAGTATCTGCGTGTGGCGGTCGACTCTCTTTTGCCTGCAGGTAAGCATTCGTTCTTCTTGACGCTCAAACCATCGCCTGATGCCAAGATGACATCGTTGGTGTCGGTGAAGCCCATAGGCGTGGTGGTTGACGGTGAGCTTCATGCCATATTGCCCGACGGTCAGTGCGAGCAGAGGTTGGCCGTGTCGGTGCGCAGGAGCGGTGACGACGGCGTTCACAGTTATCGCATACCGGGTATTGTGACGGCAGGGAACGGCGACCTGCTGTCTGTTTACGACATAAGACGCAACAGCAGCGCCGATCTTCAGGGCGACATACAGATAGGCATGAGCCGTTCGCGCGACAAGGGGCGCACCTGGCTGCCCATGCAGGTGGCTGTGGATATGCGCGGATATGCGGGCTCTCCCGATGACGAGAACGGAGTGGGCGACCCCGCGTTGCTCATAGACAAGAAGAGCGGCGATGCCATAATAATGGGGCTTTGGGCGCACGGCATAAAGGGTAAGGCTTCGTGGTTTAACCTCAAGCAGGGCATGACTCCCGAAGAGGAGGCGGCACAGGTGGTGATAGCGCGGTCGACCGACAACGGCGCCACATGGTCGAAGCCTGTCAACATAACGTCGCAGTTGAAAGATCCGTCATGGCACATATTGTTGCAGGGGCCGGGGCGCGGCATAACCATGGATGATGGCACGTTGGTGTTTCCGTTCCAGTATCTCGACTCGGTGCGCATGCCTCATGCGACGATAGTGTGGAGCCGTGACGGAGGTCATAACTGGACTGTCGGCAACCCTGCCAGGTCTAACACCACAGAGGCTCAGGTGGTTGAGACAGAGCCCGGGGTGCTTATGCTTAACATGAGAGACAATCGCGGCCAGTGGCGTGCCGTGATGACCACATCAGATCTTGGCAAGACATGGGTGGAGCATCCGACGAACCGTAATGCACTCATAGAGCCTGTGTGCATGGCGAGCATAATAAAGACAAAGGCGCGTGACAATGCCACCGGTACCGATCTGTTGATATTCTCGAACCCTGCCGACAAGAAATATCGTCGTAACATGACCATAAAGGTGAGTCGCGACGGTGGCATAACCTGGGCGGAGGAAGACTCGCTTCTGATAGACACCCGCGAGAGCTGGGGTTACAGCTGCCTTACCATGATAGACAAAAAAACGGTGGGGCTGTTATATGAGGCGGGTACGCCCGAGTTGTTGTTCGTGGCGGTGCCTTTGAGAGATTTGGTTAAGAAAAGGTAATTTGTGTCAGGTATGTTTTCGGCTTCGGTTGTCTCATTGCGGGGTGGTCGGGGCCGAATTTTTTGTGGGGGCGCGGGAAAGAGGTGTTGTTGTGTCAAAATGTATTGCGGGGTGTGAGAGGATGATTTTTTGCTAAAAATGGGGTTAAAATTTCAGCCTTTACGAGTTTTTTGTAAATTTGGACGGTAATTTGTTATCTTGGGGTGTGATGAATGGGGGATGTGTCGGCGATAAGAGTGTGTCGATACTTTTGGGGCGTTTACGGGTGTTGTACCGAATAAAATTTGGAATATGTTTTTTACGGATCCGACTTCGTTGATAATTCTGATTGCGTCAGTGCTTCTGTTTGCGGGCGTTTTGGCCTCCAAGCTCTCGTCGCGGTTCGGGATACCGTTGTTGTTGGGGTTCATATTGGTGGGAATGTTGGCGGGTACCGACGGCGTGGGTCGTATATATTTCGACGATGCCGAGCTGACGCAGTTCATAGGTGTGATAGCCCTATCTTTCGTGTTGTTTTCGGGCGGCATGGAGACCCGCATGAAAGACATAAAGCCGGTGTGGCGCGAGGGGCTGGTGCTGGCAACGCTCGGAGTGGCCATAACGGCCGCTGCGGTGGGGGTGTTCGTGCATCTGATATATCCGCAGTTTTCGTTGACGCACGGACTGTTGTTGGGTGCGGTGGTGTCGTCGACAGATGCGGCGGCAACATTCTCGCTTTTCAGAACGAGGGCGTCGACGCTGAAGAACAACCTCCGTCCCATACTCGAGCTTGAGAGCGGAAGCAATGACCCGATGGCCTATTTCCTTACCATCAGTTGTCTGTCGCTGGTAAGCAACCCCGATCAGTCGTTCTGGGTGTTGATACCCAACTTTTTTAAAGACATGGCCATAGGTGTGGCGGTGGGGTTTGCGATGGCCAAGGCGATGGTGTTTGCCGTAAGGCGCATCAACATAGATGTGGACGGATTGTACTCGGTGTTGATGATTGCCATGATGATGTTTACCTATGCCATGTGTCAGTCGCTTGGAGGCAACGGTTTCATGGCGGTATATCTGGCCGGCATAGTGGTGGGTAACAGCCGGTTTTCGCGGCGGCAGGGTATCATACGTTTTTATGGCAGCGTCACATGGCTCATGCAGATAGTGATGTTCTTGCTTCTGGGTTTGCTGTGTTACCCGACGCGCATCGCTCCCATTGCCGGCAGCGGTTTGCTGGTGGCTGCTTTCCTCATATTTGTGGCGCGTCCGTTGTCTGTGTTCGCCTCGACGGTCTTTTTCAAGAGGTTGACGGTGAAAGACAGGCTGATGTTGTCGTGGGGCGGTCTCAGGGGGGCCTCGCCCATACTTTTTGCAACATATCCGATTGTGGCGGGGGTGACGGGCGCAGATACCATATTTAATTTCGTCTTCTTCATATCGTGCATGTCGGTGTTGTTGCAGGGCACATCGCTGATGTGGGTGGCAGACAAGCTCAAGCTGATGATGCCGACCACATCGGTGGTAAGGAGTATGGCCATAGAGCTGTCGGAATCGGAAAACCCGATAGCCACAGAGGTGGATATAAGGCCGGGTGCTTTTTGTGTCGGACAGACGCTGTCGTCGTTAGATGTGCCTGTAAACCTGCTGGTTATGCTGATAGAGCGGGACGGTGAGAGCTTTATTCCCAACGGCGGCACCACCATAATGGCTTGGGACAAGCTATATATAATATCAGACCTTATAGAGAAGACAGACAGCTTTGCAGACTATCTGACCTCCAACTAAACGGTCGGAAGGCATAATAAACGGCGCTTTTTGTCGTTATGCTGAAAGCCGGGAGAAAGATTTTTTGCAGGGGGTGTGGTGTTTGGATTTTTGCAGTAATACAAAATAACAGTCAGTTCATATGAATGATGTCGAGATCAGAGAGTTGGGCGAGCGCATAGTCAGCAAGAGTGCTATTGTGGAGCAGCTCAACAACGAGATGGGTAAAGTGATAATAGGTCAGCGTCATCTTGTCGATTCGTTGCTTATAGGGTTGTTGTCTAACGGCCACATATTGTTGGAGGGTGTGCCGGGGTTGGCCAAGACATTGGCCATAACGACGTTGGCACAGGCGGTGGATGCGCGTTTCTCGCGTATACAGTTCACTCCCGACCTTTTGCCTGCCGACCTGTTGGGTACCATGATTTACAGCCAGCGCACCGAGGAGTTTACCGTCAAGAAGGGGCCTATTTTCGCCAATTTCATACTTGCCGATGAGATAAACCGTTCGCCGGCCAAGGTGCAGAGTGCGTTGCTGGAGGCCATGCAGGAGCGTCAGGTGACCATAGGCGACGACACATACAAGCTGCCCGAGCCTTTCTTGGTGCTTGCCACGCAGAACCCGCTCGTACAGGAGTGTAAATATCCGTTGCGAGAGGCGCAGGTGGACCGATTCATGCTTAAGGTGAAGATAGGTTATCCCAAGCGAGACGAAGAGCGTCTTATAATACGCCAGAATCTTCAGGGCGAGTTTCCAAAGGCTGCGAGTGTCATAAAACCAGAGGATATAGTCGAGGCGCGCTCGGTGGTGGGGCAGGTTTATATGGACGAGAAGATAGAGAAATATATCGTCGACATAGTGTTTGCCACGCGTAATCCTGCCGACAGCAAGCTCGACAATCTTTGCAGCCTGATAAGTTACGGCGGTTCTCCGCGTGCCAGCATATCGTTGGCCAAGGCTGCCAAGGCCTATGCCTTTATAAAGCGTCGCGAGTATGTGATACCCGAAGATGTGCGCGCGGTGGCTCACGACGTGCTTAACCACCGCATAGGGCTTACCTATGAGGCCGAGGCCGAGAACGTCACCTCTGAGGATATAATAACCGAGGTGTTGAACGCGGTGGAGGTACCCTAAAAACAGGCAGCAATGGTCTCACAGAGCGAAATATTGAAAAAGGTGCGGCGCATAGAGATAAAGACGCGCGGTTTGTCGAGCGAGATATTCGCCGGTAAGTACCACAGCGCCTTTAAGGGCCGCGGCATGTCGTTCTCGGAGGTGAGGGAGTATCGGGTGGGCGATGATGTGCGCGATATAGACTGGAACGTGTCGGCCCGCAGCCGGTCGCCTCACATAAAGGTGTATGAGGAGGAGCGTGAGTTGACCCTGATGCTTCTTGTGGATGTGAGTGCCTCGCGTCTGTTCGGTTCGCGTACCATGCACAAGCAGGAGCTGGCTGCCGAGATGGCGGCGGTGCTCGCTTTCTCGGCCGAAAAGAACGGCGACAAGGTGGGGTGTCTGCTTTTCAGCGACAGGGTGGAGCTGTTCATACCGCCCAAGAAGGGACGAAATCATATTTTGCACATAATACGTCAGTTGCTTGAGTTCGAGCCTGTCGGCAGGGGTACAGACATAGGCGGGGCGTTGCGTTTTGCCACGGGCGCACTCAAGAAACGCACCACCATGTTTGTGGTGTCTGACATGATGGATGTGGATGTCAAGGCCGGCAAGGCCCGCTTCGAGGAGCCGCTCAAGATATTGTCGTCGCGGCATGATGTGGCGGCTTTGCGTCTTTATGACCGTCGTGACGAGAGTATGCCCGATGTGGGGGCAATTGAGATGATGGATGCCGAGAGCGGCGAGCGCGTGTGGGTCGACACCTCGTCTAAAGAGGTTAGGCGGGCCTATGACAACCACTATAAAAGGCAGAACTTCGTGGTGGAGAGCACACTGATGCGTTATAAGGTGGACACTGTGGCGGTGGCGACGGATGACGATTATGTAAAGGCGTTGATGGCCCTGTTCAAGAAGAGAGGGTAAAATAACGGCGGCTTCCGATGGGCTTTGCGGGGAGAGAAGCGGGTTTTTGTGTGGACTTTGTAAAAAGGGGGAGGCCGGGGGCTATTGTGGGGGTGAGGTTTTGTGACTTTCCGATGGTTTTTGCGGGGGGAGATTAGGGTTATTGAGGGGAGAGGGCCGGGGCGGTTGCCCCATGAGCTTAACGGGGAGTGTTGTTTAAAACGAAGATAAAGATGAAGGTAATACGGGGAATAATAGCCGGGTTGTTGCTTATTGCGCCTGTTGTTTTGATGGCGACGCCAGACAGCGTGAGCGTAAGGAGTGTGCCTGAGCTTAAGGTTGAGTTGATACCCGACACCATAATGATAGGCGACCGTTTCGTGTTGCGTCTGACCGTGAGCAAGGATGCGACGCAGCGGGTGGCATTCCCTGACGGCAAGCTGACCCCTAACGACACGCTGGAGTGTCTGAGCGTGAGTCCCACATATCTGGTGGAACGTAACGGACGCGACATGGTGCTCGGCAGGGATTATACCATGATGTGTTTTGCATCGGGCAAGTTCGACATGGGGCGTTTTTCGGTGCTTTATGGCGACAAGAACATTCTGGATACCATTTATTCCGATGCCGGCCGGGCCGTATTGGTGGTCAACGGTTTTGATATCGACACCGCAAAGATGACCATTGCCGATATCAGTCCGGTGAGGCAGACGCCTTTTAACTTTGATGAGTTTCTCTATTATCTGACATCGGCGCCGGTGTTGTTGTCGCTATTTGGGGTTGCGGTGATAGTGGCGGCGGCAGTGTTGTTGCGGCGGTGGTGGCGTAAGCGTAAGCCTGCCGACGAGGAGAAAGATAACGAGCCCGCCCACAGCAGGGCCATAAGGGAGCTGGAGGTGCTGGCGCAGGATAAGTTGTGGCAGAACGGCCATATAAAGGAGTATTACACGCGTCTTTCCGATGTGGTGCGCTCGTATATTGCGCGCAGGTATGGATTTGCGGCCCTTGAGATGACCACGCCCGAGGTGTTGGATGGTCTCAGGGAGTGCAGTGTCGGGGAGCGTGAGTGCAAGCGGGTCGATGAGCTGCTGGGGCTTTCCGATCTTGTGAAGTTTGCCAAGTATGTGCCTGAGATAGAGCGTCATAACGAGGCTTATAACGAGGCTTACATATTTGTGGAGGAGACCAAGGAGCAGCAGATGTCGGACGAGCAAAAGACAACGATATGAGAGCGTTAGTGTTTGTGATTGTGTTTCTTGCGGCAGCGGCAGCCTCTTTGGAGGTGTCGGCCCAGGAGGAACGCCGGTTTATTCGCCGGGGTAACAAGGCTTATGACAAGCAGGAGTATGACAAGGCGTCCGAGAATTATATGAAGGCCATGGACAGGGATGAAAACTCGATAGACGCCACCTCTAACATAGGCAGTGTGCTCTATAAGCAGGAGTCGTTCGATGCCGCCGAGCAACTGTTTGCCAAGGTGGCCGAGATTGAGACCGACTCGTTGCTGAAAGCGCAGGCCTATTACGATTACGGCAACACCCTTTTCAAGCAGAGCCGTTTCGAGGAGGCCCTCAAGGCTTACAAGGAGTCGTTGAGGCTCAATCATACCGACATGAATGCCAAGTTTAACCTGGTGTACACTCAGATGATGTTGGACAAGCAGAAAAACGACTCAGGCGGCGAGTCCGGAAATTCGGGTGGCAATTCCGGCGGTGGCGGTTCCGACGGAAAGGACGATTCACGCAAGAACGATTCCGGCAAGGGTGACAACGATTCGGGTAAGGACAACCAGGATGACAAGGGAGATTCGGATAAAGACGACAAGAAGAATAACGACAATAACGGCGGTGACAAGGAGCGCAACGGTGGCCCGGGCGACTCTCGGGGCGACGATGGTAACGGCAGCGGCCGTGACGCCGAAGGCAGCGGCGGCATGAGCCGTCAGGAGGCCGAGCGTCTTTTGGATATGATTCAGCTGGAGGAGGATCGCACAGCCTCCGACAAGGCCGACCGCGAAAAAGGGCGTCGTGCCATAGGGGTGAGAGATATTAAGAACTGGTAAAAAATTCAGACAGATGATTGTACGGTTTGCAGATCCGCATATGTTTTATCTGATGTTGCTTTTGCCATTGATGATTGCGGGTTACATATACAAGCAGAGGCAGGGACGGTCGGCCATGATAGTGTCGACGGTGGAGGGGGTGCGCTCGGCGCCGCGGTCGGCAAGGTATTATTTGCGTCATCTGCCTTTTGTGTTGAAGCTGATTGTGGTGGCGTTGCTCGTGGCGGCGTTGGCGCGTCCGCAAAGCGCGTCTGACACTCAGAGCGTATCTTCCAACGGTGTCGACATAATACTGGTGCTCGACATATCGTCGACAATGGAGGCGCGCGACTTGCAGCCCAACCGTCTCGAGGCGGCCAAGGAGGTGGCGTCGAAGTTTGTGATGGACCGTAAGGGCGACCGCATGGGTTTGGTGTTGTTTGCCGGCGAGAGCTTTACACAGGTGCCGTTGACAACCGATCGCATGACGCTCATAAGCATGCTCGCCAAGGCATCGACGGGAATGATAGAAGACGGCACCGCCATAGGTACGGGTATTGCCACGGCAGTCAACAGGTTGCGTAAGAGCACATCCAAGAGCAAGGTGGTGATATTGCTGACCGACGGCGAAAACAACAGCGGCAGCATACCTCCGTTAATGGCGGCTGAGGCGGCGGCGGCGCTCGGTATCAAGATATATTCGATAGGTGTGGGCACGAAAGGTACGGCTCCGATGCCGTCGATAGATGCCTGGGGCAGAAAGGTTTTCGTGCAAGCGCCGGTGAAGATAGACGAAAAGTTGCTCAGGGGTATTGCCGAAGAGACGGGGGGCATTTACTATCGTGCGACCGACAAGGAGAGCTTGGCCGGGATATACGACAGGATAAACTCGCTGGAGAAGAGTAAGATAGATGTGGAAGAGACTGTCATTTACGGTGAGCGTTACGGCATGTTTCTTATTTGGGCCTTGGTGTTGGCGGTGGCGGCCTTGCTGGTAAGGTATTTGTATTTGAAGCGCATACCTTAAAATATACAGGACGATGGCGCGGGTCGGTGTTCCGGCGGTTTTTACGGTGAGAGCGTCGAGGGGTTGATTTTTAAAGACGAGAATGATGTTTAGATTTGCTCATCCGCAATATTTCTATTTGCTTTTGTTGATTCCTCTGATGGGGGGGGTCTTCGTTTATGTGTGGCGCGATTATCGCAGGCGTCTGGCACGTTTCGGGCAGAAAGAGGTGATAGGTACGCTCATGAGTGAGGCGGCTCCTTATAAGGTGTCGGTGAAATATTGGCTTACCGTGGCTGCGGTGGCGGTGATGGTGTTTGCCCTGGCGCGCCCGCAGGTGGGTTCGCGATTGCGTAAGGTCAAGACAGAGGGGGTGGAGATAATGTTGGTGGTGGATGTCTCTAACAGCATGTTGGCCGAAGATTACGAACCGTCGCGCCTTGAGAGGACCAAGATGGCCATAAACAAACTTGTGGACGAACTTACAGACGACCGCATAGGCATGGTGGTGTTTGCCGGCGATGCTTTCGTGTTGTTGCCCATGACGGGCGATTATGTGTCGGCAAAGAATTTCGTGATGCACCTTGAGCCTGGCATGGTGTCGACGCAGGGTACCTCTGTGGCCAAGGCTCTGAGGGCGGCGGGGCGGTCGTTCTCGTCGCAGGATGGGCGCAGCAGGGCGGTGATAGTGATATCGGACGGAGAGGATCATGACAGCGACGCTTTGGAGGTGGCGCGCGAGCTGGCCGACAAAGGCACGGTGGTGCACACGGTGGGTGTGGGTTCGCCCGAGGGGGCGCCCATAACCATAGGCGGGCAGATGCTTCATTATAAGGGAGAGCTGGTGGTCAGTCATCTTAACGAGGAACTGCTCAGGCAGTTGGCTCACACAACTGGTGGCTCTTACGTGCATGCGACGGGCACCCTTATGGGGCTTGATCAGATTGTGCGTCAGATAAGGAGTATGGATGCCGCCGAGATTATAATAGACCGTTTTGAAGAGTATGACGAACAGTATAAATATATTGTGGCGGTGGCATTGTTGCTCGTGCTCATAGAGTTTTTCATGTTGGGACGCAAAAACCGTGTTGTGGAACGCATGAGGCTCTTTCACAAGGATGAGAGGCAAGAGCAGCGATAGGATTGGCGGTGATGCCTTGCCGGGGGCGCGAGAAAACGGGTGTGGGGCGGAAAGAAAGCGGGGCCGGTTTTCTCGCAACGAAGGGGGGATGCAATACCGAGCGGGGCTACCGCGAGAAAACGGGGGGTGTGCAGGAAAAGCGGGGTGGGGGTTCCGCAGGAAAAGTGATGGCGGTTTGTTACGCAAAAAAAGAATATACATATAAGAATGAGACGACTATTATTGTTCATAGTGGCGTTTGTGTGTGCGCTTGACCTTAATGCCTCGGACGATGTGGTGACCGTGGAGGCTCCCAATATTGCCCGCACGGATGAGTATTTCAATATTCAGTTCGTTATCAAGGCCAAGAGCCTGGACAGTTACTCCGACCCCGATTTCGGCGGGCTGGATCTTATTGCCGGGCCTATAAAGTCGTTCAGCAGGTCGACATCGTGGGTGAACGGCAAGGTGTCTAACACCACCACGCACACCATAACATACAGCCTGATAGCTTCTAAGGAGGGGGTGTATAAGATAGGGCCCATGAAGGTGGTGGCTGACGGCAAGAGTTATGCCACAAAGCCCTATCCAATAGAGGTGGTAAAGGAGCGCACATCGCGCAGGCAGACGCAGAACGGGACGCGTCAGTTTGTGTCCGACGATGTGTTGTTGCGTATGGTTGTCTCTGACACAGAGGTGTATAAGGGCGAGCCTGTGGTGGCCACCGTATATATATATGGTGTGGACAAGGTGATAAGTTACGGCAATGTCTCTTTCCCGGCTTTCAACGGCTTCTGGAAGCAGGAGGTTGAGTTGGGGCAGGTAACGCCCGAGAGGGTGACATTTAACGGTAAGGTTTATGACCGTATGCCGATATGCCGTTATTTGTTGTTTCCGCAGAAGAGCGGCCGGTTGGAGATTGAGCGCATGGATGTGATGACTATTGTGGCGGCTCAGCCGGACAGGCCCTCGGGCGATATTTTCGATATGATGTTCGGAGGCGGACACACCGTGCAGTTAGAGCATAATGTGTCGACGTCGCCCGTGGCCGTGGTGGTAAAAGATTTCCCGCGGCCATCTCCGGCAGGCTTCGACGGGGCTGTCGGCAGTTTCGACATATCGTCGGAGGTGACATCGCAGCGGGTTAACGCCAACTCTTCGACCACCCTTAAGGTGACGGTGTCGGGTGTGGGTAACCTTGCCATCATAGGCGAGCCCAAGGTGAATGTGCCGTCGACGTTTGAGGTCTATCCGGCCAAGGTGAAAGATGATTTTACCACCACGAGCAAGGGTGTGTCGGGCACAAGGACATATCTTTATCCCCTCATACCGCGCGCCGAGGGTCAGTACACGATAGAGCCCGTGAAGATGAGCTTTTTCGATGCCTCGGCGGGGCGTTATCGCACTGTAAGCACCAAGCCCATAGAGATGGAGGTGCTCAAAGATCCCAATGGAGGTGCGCAACCGTCTGTATCTGACGGCGGTGTGGTAAAAAAAGAGGATCTGGCCATCATAGGCAAGGATATTCATTTCATACGGTTGGGCGACCCGCAG
Organism: uncultured Rikenellaceae bacterium; assembly: GCA_947054185.1. Lineage (GTDB taxonomy): Bacteria > Bacteroidota > Bacteroidia > Bacteroidales > Rikenellaceae > CASDZP01. Next base: position 11,238 of record CAMRVW010000047.1, read on the forward strand.
TTGTCTGAGCGGGGACGCTTTTTTGTGTGGTCGGCGGGTTATGTGGCGGTGTTGGCCGGGGTTACGGCGGCGGCTTTAGGCGTGTTGTTTTACATGCGTAAGCGCATAAAGACCATGCGTGATGCCGTAAAGGTGCGTAACAGGAGGGCTAATAAGATGGCGCTTAAGAGGTTGCGTAAGTCGAAAGGGTATATGGACGACGGTAAAGAGTCGCTGTTTTACGAGGAGACCATGCGGGCGCTTTACGGTTACATATCTGACAAGCTGAATATTCCCGTTTCCGACCTGTCGAAAGATAATATAGAGGAGCGTATGATCGGTGGCGGAATAGTGCAGGGAGATGTCGAGGCCATGATCAAGTTGTTGTCTGACTGCGAGCTTGCCCGATATTCGTCGGGGGCGTCGCTCAATATGGGCAGCGTATATCAGGCGTCGCTCGATATTATAGGTCGTTTTGAAAACAGATTGTGAGAGTTATGAGAGCTATTGTTTATATATTGTTTTCGGTGGGGGTGTTGTGCGGTTCGGGGGCATTGGCCTCGTCGTGGGCTTTGACCAAAGATTTTGATAAGGTGTCTTCGTCGGGTTACTCTTTAGACTCGTTGTTTACGGGAGTTTCGTCGTTAGATTCGTTGGCGGAGCCTTTGTCGGGTGGTTTTTCTTCTGAGGTGGCTGTGTGGAACGGTGCCAACGACGCCTATGCACACGGAGAGTTCAAAAAGGCTATAGAAGGGTATAACTCGTTGATAAACCAGGGATTGGAGAGCTATAAGCTCTATTATAACTTAGGCAACGCCTATTTCAAGAGCGACAGTATTGCGTGGGCCATTGTCAGTTACAAGAGGGCTTTGCGTCTTAATCCGGCTGATGATGATGCCGCCTATAATTTGGGTGTGGCCGAGGCTCGCACGGTGACCAAGATAGAGCGGCTGCCAGAGTTTTTCATGGCGGGGTGGTGGCGTAATGCGGCGGGCATGTTGGCATCTGACGGATGGGCGGTGTTGTCGCTGATATTTTTTGTGTTGATGGCTGCCGGGGTGGTCTATTACCTGCTGGCCTCGAGTGTGGGGGGACGCAAGGCGGGATTTACCACTGCGGTGGTGGCGTTGGCCTTTTTCATAGTGTCGGTGTGTGAGGCAACGTCGCAGAAACGCGATTATACCGAGCCTCGGGAGGCTGTCGTGATGGTCTCGGCCGCGGCGGTGAGAAGTTCGCCCGGGGCTTCGGGCAAAGATCTGTTCATACTCAACGAGGGCGTGTGTGTGCGTCTTGGCGAGAAGGTGGGCCACTGGCGGCAAATAACCATAGCGAACGGAGAGAAGGGGTGGATATCAGAGAGACAGATAGAGATTATCTGAGTTTGGGCGGAGGTCTTAGGGCTTCCGCTTTTTGTTTGACGGGGTGGGGCATGCGGGAATGATGCCTCAGAGGTGTTGTGAGGGACATTGTGGCGGATGGTGTCATTGAGTGGCCGAATGTGTTGTTTTTGTGTGGCTGATTAGTTTTGGGGTGTGCGACTTTTTGTGTTATTTTTGCGGTCGGTGTAGCCGGATGTGTTATTTTTAAGCTTAAATTTGATTTATGTCACAACTTCTTGACCGTGCTGTCGATGAATTGGCGAAGTTACCGGGTGTCGGAGAGCGTACTGCGTTGAGGTTGGCGTTGCATCTTTTGCGTCAGCCTGTCGAGGGGGTCGATGCTTTTGCGGGGGCCTTGGTTGATTTCAGGCGTAACATAAAGTTTTGTCGCAGGTGCAATAACTTGTCGGACAATGAATTGTGTCCTATCTGTGCAGATGCGTCGCGTGATAAGACGACGGTGTGTGTGGTCGAGCAGGTCAAAGATGTGCTTTCCATAGAGCATACGCGCAGTTATCGGGGGCTTTATCATGTTTTGGGCGGGGTGATATCGCCGATACAGGGAGTGGGGCCTTCTGATTTGAAAATCAATCTGTTGGTCGATTGTGTGCGTGGCGGCGAGGTCAAAGAGGTGATATTGGCGCTTTCGACATCTATAGAGGGCGAGACGACAGGCTATTACATATCGCGTCAGTTGGCCGACCTTGGCGTCAAAGTGTCGACCATAGCCCGCGGCATAGGGTTTGGCGATGAGATAGATTACGCCGACGACATAACATTGGTGCATGCCATCTCAAACCGTACCACACTATAAAATAGGTCAAAAATGTTGTTGGTTTGTTAAAAATAGTGTGGAATTAGTTGTAAAAAAATGCGTTTGTATTTGTTTATTTGTTTGGATTTATTATATTTGCAAGAGTATTTATTGTAAAAGAGAGAATCTGCAAGGGATAAAAGAGTGTTTAAATTATTGTGTG
>CAMRVW010000048.1 GCA_947054185.1 uncultured Rikenellaceae bacterium
GCAATCTCGCCGGTGGGCCATGAGTAATTGATGTCGCCGCGCAGGTGCTTGGAGCTCATCACGCAATAGGCGCCGCCGTAAGACTTACGCAAGATAACGGTAACCTTGGGAACGGTTGCCTCGCCGTAAGCGAAGAGCAGCTTGGCGCCGTGTATGATGATGCCGCCATACTCCTGACCGGTGCCGGGAAGGAAGCCGGGAACGTCGACCAGCGTCACTATGGGTATGTTGAAAGCGTCGCAGAAACGCACGAAACGAGCAGCCTTGCGCGATGCGTTGATGTCGAGCACACCGGCCAGATACTTGGGCTGGTTGGCGATGATACCCACCGACTGACCGTTGAAACGGGCAAAGCAGGTGACGATATTGGGTGCATAAAGCTTGTGCGACTCGAGTATCTCGCCGCCGTCGACAATGGCCTTGATAACGTCCAAAACGTCGTAAGGCTTGTTGGGATTGTCAGGTATTATCTCGTTAAGGCTGTCTTCCAGACGGTCGATGGCGTCGGTGCAGACAGAGAGAGGAGCATCCTCGAGGTTGTTCTGAGGCATGTAACTGAGCAACTTGCGTATCATGTCCATGCCCTCGTTCTCGTCTTCGACCACAAAATGAGCCACACCCGACTTGGTGGCATGAACAGACGAACCGCCGAGCTGCTCTTGGGTGACGGTCTCGCCGGTGACGGTCTTGACCACCTTGGGGCCGGTGACGAACATATAGCTGGTGCCCTTGCTCATGATGATGAAGTCGGTGAGCGCGGGAGAGTAAACGGCACCGCCGGCGCACGGGCCGAAGATGGCCGATATCTGGGGTATCACACCAGAGGCGAGGATATTACGCTGGAAAATCTCGGTATAACCCGACAGCGAGTTGACACCCTCCTGAATGCGCGCACCGCCCGAGTCGTTGATGCCGATAAGGGGCGCGCCGTTCTTCATGGCCATATCCATCACCTTGCATATCTTGGCTGCCAAAGTCTCTGAAAGAGAGCCGCCGAACACGGTGAAATCTTGCGCGAAGACATATACCAGACGGCCGTCGATGGTACCGTAACCGGTAACCACACCATCGCCGTAATAGGTCTCTTTCTCTATGCCGAAGTTGTGGCAACGGTGTTTTACGAACATGTCGAACTCCTCGAACGAACCCTCGTCCAAAAGGGCCTCGATGCGTTCGCGTGCTGTCAGCTTGCCTTTGTTGTGTTGCGAGTCGATACGTTTCTGACCGCCGCCCTGTTTAGCCTCTTCACGAAGAGAGATCAGCTTTTTTATTTTGTCTGTGTTAGCACTCATGGTGTTATACTGTTTTTTTTAATGCAAAGCCCCCGACCGTGCATCCTGGCCGGAGACCTTACCTGTGTTGGTTTTTACTTGTTCTTATCTTCGCAAAGCTCTGTCAGCACACTGTTGGTGCTTTTGGGATGAAGGAAAGCGATGGTCATGCCTTCGGCGCCGGCTCTGGGGGTGGCGTCTATGAGCTTTACACCCTTGTCTTCAGCCTCTTTGAGGGCGCCCTCTATGTCTTTGACGGCAAATGCCATGTGGTGCATGCCCGGACCCTTCTTCTCGATGAATTTGGCGATCGAACTGTCGGGCGATGTTGCCTCAAGAAGCTCTATCTTAGTCTGCCCCACCATGAAAAAGGCTGTCTTGACCTTCTGATCGGCAACCTCTTCGATGTTGTAACACTTAAACCCTAAAACCTGTTCGTAAAAAGGAATGGCTTTTTCGAGGCTCTCAACGGCAATGCCGATGTGTTCGATGTGTGAAATTTCCATGTTTATAACTGAATTTTGGTTTATTGTTTCGTTTGAATTTTTCGCTCCAATCTCGTTTTGCCCACGCATACGCGCTCCGGCATTTCATAGGCATCGCTCTTCCCGCTCATTATTGGCTCGGAACATCGTCATATCGCTCCTTGGCCGTTCGAGGCATTGTTTTACATGCCATTTCACAGTCAGAGGCAGGCTCTGACGTACATCCGGCCCCTCGGGCATCATCCTCCTGCCCATAAACCCTTTCGGGGTCACTCCCTTCAACCGCCTCGGGCCGTTACTCCCCTTCTCTCAGCCGCTTCGGGCATCACTCCATTGGCCTTACAAATTTAGCGATTATTATGACACGGCGAAATTTTTATTCAATTTATTTGTCGTTTCTTCCGTTTTTACAATAAATTTTCGCAAATATTGCCCTGTAAAGGAAAAATGTATGAATACGGGAATACCCTATCGCAGTAAAGGCATACTTTCATGTCATGAAAAGTCATGCCCGTTTTACTCCGGGCCTCAACCGAGCAACGACATGACTTACATCAGCTTACGATACACGGCATTAAGCTCTGCGGCCACCGCATCGTCGGCAAACCTCGCCGCCCACGAATGCCCCTTTTCCATCATGCTCTCACGCAAAAGGGTGTCGCCGGCCACAGCCCTCAGCGTCTCTATCATCTCGTCAATATCGTATGGCCCGACATAGGCACACGCATCGCCGCCCGTCTCGCCAAAGACGCCCCCCTTGGCGGTGATGACCGGCACACCTATGTTGAGTGCCTCCAATATGGGTATGCCGAACCCCTCGAACAGAGATACATACACAAACACCAAGGCCATGGCATATATCGCCGGCAAGTCACTCATATCCACGTTGTGCAACATGATTATGCGGTCGGCAATGCCTTTCGAGGCGGCATATTCCATTATTGCGTCGGCATAGGGTGTCTTGCGTCCGCATGCCACCAGCGGCAGGTCTATATTACCCTCGGCCATGGCCTTTACGGTGAGCATAAGGTTTTTACGCTCCTCTATGGTGCCCACGCTCAGTATAAATGTCTCGGGCAGGCCATACTTGGCTCTCACCGAGGCTATGGCAGCGTCGGCAGGACGTTTGTAAAAGATGGGGTTGCACCCCTGATAGACAACGTCTATCACCTCTTCGGGAATGTTCCAAAACTCCATCAGGTCGTTTTTGGTCTGATGGCTTATGGCTATCACTCGGTCGGCCAACAGGCAGCTCTTCTTGTATTTATAGGCGTAAAGCATGCGGTCGACCTTTTTGTAAAGGTTGGGGTAACGCACGAATATAAGGTCGTGTATGGTGACCACGCTCTTGGCACCCGACCGTCTCACATCCAACGGCAGCTCGTTGCTCAGTCCGTGATATATGTCGACCCTGCGGCGGCGTATGTCGTGAGCCATGGACATGCTGCGCCACAGAGAGGGCGATATGTCGCAGGTGATGCCTGTGGGGGTCACGCACTCCACACGCTCGGGAATGACGAACCCGGCCCTGTTCTCGTCATAGGCGGAAAAAAGCAGATAGCTGTTGTCGGGATGATATTTGTACATCAACTCAAGGGTGCCTCGGCTGTAATTGCCCAACCCGCTCAAATTGCGAAACATCCGTTTGGCATCAAACCCGATTCTCATATTTTCAACTTTCAATAGTTTAAGAGGCTCCTTCAAAACCTTCAAGAGGCGGCCGACACAGCACTGGCGCTCTCTTTGCTTGCAAATATAACAAGTTTTTTCAGAAAACGACACCCCTCCGGCAACAATTTACCCCACCGCAACCGTACTCTTTTTCTTGTGCCGAAATGGCTTTTACGTCATTATTCATACCTTTGCAGAAAGCGGGCACAAAATGCAATTTTACCATGAAACACAATGACAGACCATTATTAAGATACCTTGCAGCAATGCTGGCGGTATTTTTCTCTCACAACATGGCAGCCGGCGGGGCCGAACCGCCGTTTCGTTCGGTCGGGATATCGGCGAGCCTGTTTGCCGAGGCCTTCGCCGCACGTGACACGCATCAGCAGACGGCCGACACCGTCACATCAGAGCAGATATGCAGTGTGATACAGACCGAATGGGAAGAAAAACTCCGAAGCATGGAGCCCGACGAAGCCTCTTCATACAACATTTTCCCCGACTCCCCTTTCGAGGTGTACCCCATACTGGAGTTCCCTTTCGGGCTTATCGCCTGCGGTGTGTACAAGGGGCACGAAGAGTACGAATATTGGTTTTTCAACAAGGCCGACTATAAGTTCGTTGCCATGACAGATTCGCCGTTATGCAATTACGTGTCTGACAGCGGATATATGGCCACTGTAAGGCATCATAATCACGACTCGCTCACAGACATATCGGTTTACCGGCTGAAAGACGGCGGCATAAAGCTCGTGCACAAATTTGCCGACATGGAGATAAGCAGCATAGAGCAGGCTTGCTGGGGTGCGGATGCACTTTACATAAGCGGCGAATATGTCACTGACGGTGACGACCCCGACTTCATTCCGACATACCTGAAACTCACGCTGCCGCAATAAGGGCGACATAACATAAGCGCACCCTTAACACTCGTTTAAACACAGTGTTAAGGGTGCGCTTTAAATCACCATCCTTAAAATCTGTACACCGCCATTAAGACAAAGGAGGCCCCGCATCAAATTAAACCCGACTTCTAAAGCGGCTTTGCGACAGATCAGCGTTCTCAGGCCAAAGATGAAACTTAGACCGGACAGGTTTAAGTCAAAGCAAGCCGCACATAAGATCACACCTTACTCCGAAGGCAACCTTACGCCAAAAGAGGCTTTATTTAAGCCCGCCACGTTGAAATCAGAAGGTGAACAAAAGCCCCTTGCCCTGCTGCAAGGCCTCGTCGTAAAGGTCGCACAGCTCGCCATAGGCCTCCATCCATTCTTCCGGCTCGGTGTCATCGTCCAAATCGTCAAGCTCTTCTATGGACTCGGCCTCTTCTCTGCCCTCCGTCAATCTGTCGAGGATATCTTCCACCTCATGGCTTTCCACCAGACCCAGCCCCATCGCACCGGGGTCAACAGTGACATCGTCTATCACCACCTCTCGGCCCAACACCGCAACCTGAGGCTCTTCCAATATATCCAACTGCCCTATAAGCTCATTGACGGCATCCCACATATAGGCCAGACCCATATCGTCACCCGCATCGTAACAAGCGGTGAGCAATATGTCGAAATAGACCTGAAGCGTCAGTTCGTCGAACTGCTCTTGCCAGTCGGCACCAAGCTCGTCGCCCGTGTATGGCGATTGCAGGCTGCTGTAATTTTCACATATATACTGCTTTGCCACTTCGGGGTTTGCAATGCAGGCTTTCATCACCGGCTCGATGGTCGAGTGGAATTTTTCTGTGTCAAACACAAACGCCTTGTGCTCCATACTCATAACGACTCCTCCTGTAATTTATAAAGATTATACTCTATGCACCATCACTCCACCACCCCTCTTATGGCTATGGTCTGCCGTCCGTCGGTGGTCGTAAGGGTTATCTTTTTATAGAACGCCCCCTTGTCTATGGCATGAAAACGCACCGTCAGCGAGTCGCTCTCGCCGGCCATCACAGGCCTTGACGAAAAGCCGACCTTGGTGCACCCGCATGCCGTTTGGGCGCCTGTAATCACTATAGGCTTTTCACCGTTGTTTGAAAAGCGAAACACCGCCTCGGTGCGGCTTTTGTGCCTCACATGACCCATGTCGAGGCTGGCGCTCTCAAAGCGCAGACCATCACCTGCTCCCAAAGCCGCAGACAGCACTATTGCAAAAAACAGACTTCTCATAACAACTCCTTTTTCATCACATCGTCCCGGGCCTCAACGCCTGTCAACCCCTCAAACACTCATCGACAAACCTCGTCAGCTCGACGAACTCTTCGACCCCTAACTTTTCGGGACGCAGAGCAAAGAACTCGTGATTTCTGTCGCCCACCTGCGGAAATGCGGCGCGTATGGAGTTACGCAAGGTCTTGCGCCGCTGGTTGAACGCTCCCTTGACCACACGCGCAAAGAGGCTTTCGTCGCAGTCGAGGCTTTTGCGTTCGTTACGCGTGAGCCTTATGACCGCGCTCTTGATCTTGGGCGGCGGGTTGAACACATTTTCATGCACGGTGAAGAGGTATTCTATATCGTAATAGGCCTGCAAAAAGACGCTCAGTATGCCGTAATCGCGCGTACCGGGCTTCTCGGCAATACGCACCGCCACCTCGCGTTGCACCATGCCGACGCACTCGCCCACCAGGTCGCGATGCTCCAGCACCTTGAAGAATATCTGTGACGATATGTTATATGGGAAATTGCCTATTATATTGACTCCGCCCGGAAACATCTCGGCAAGTGGCAGCTTGAGAAAATCTCCGCTTATGATGCGCGGCGCCATCTCGGGCCACCGTTCTATCAGATAGTCGACGCTCTCGCGGTCGACCTCGGCGGCACACAGGTCGAGGTCGGCTCGTTCTTTGAGGAACTGTGTGAGCACACCCATGCCGGGCCCCACCTCCAACGTATGGGGTGTGACATCGCCGCTCAACGCATCGCATATACGACGGGCAACCGACAGGTCGGTCAGAAAGTGCTGCCCCAGTTGTTTCTTGGCTCTTACAGGCTCCATGTCATGATGCTAATTACCCATTTCGCTGAGGAACTTGATGCGCACAAGTCGTATCTCCTCTTCGGTATAATCGCCGCCGAGCTCCTCTGCGGCCGCCTCGACCGAGTCGCTCTCGGCCTCCTCTTTGAAATAGTCGTATATGTCGTCGCGCTTGTCTTCGTCGACCACCATGTCTATATAATAATCGATATTGAGACGTGTACCCGAGTTTACTATCGCCTCTATCTCGGTGATAAGTTCGTCCATGCTCATGCCCTTGGCGTCGGCGATATCCTCGAACTCCATCTTGCGGTCTATGGCCTGTATGATGAACACCTTGTTGCCGCTCTTGTTGACCACGCTCTTGACCACCATATCTTGCGGACGCTCTATATCGTGCTCATCGACATACTTGGCTATCAGGCTTATGAACTCGGCGCCGAACTTCTGGGCCTTGCCCGCACCCACCCCGGTGATGTTGTGCATCTCCTCCATGGTGATGGGATATTGGGTGGCCATATCCTCGAGCGACGGGTCTTGGAATATGACAAAAGGCGGCAGCCCTATCCTTTTGGAGAGATTCTTGCGCAACTCTTTGAGCATGACCAGCAACACCTCGTCGGCAGCACCGCCCGACCTCGGCGACAAGGCGGCAATGGCATCATCGTCGCCCACCTCTTCATATTCGCAATCGCGCGACACCATAAAGGGGGTCGGGTTTTCGATATAACGGCGACCGCTCTCCGAGATGGCCAGAAGACCGTAATTTTCAATGTCTTTGTCGATAAACCCGGTCACGACGCCGTTGCGTATGACGGTGTTCCAATAGACGGCATCTTCATGCTGCCCCTTGCCGAAAAACGGGCTCTTGTGGTGGTTATATGACTTGACAAGAGCGCTCTTCTTGCCCGTCAGTATGTTGACGATATGGTCGGCCTTGAACTTGTCGCCTATCTGGCAAAGTATCTCCAAAACGGTGGTTATGCTCTGCGAGGCATCTTCGGTGGCCTTGGGGTTGAGGCAGTTATCGCAGTTACCGCAATTTTCGCCCTCATATTTCTCTCCGAAATAGTGAAGCAGCATCTTGCGTCGGCAGTTGGACGACTCGGCGTAAGAGACCGTCTCCATGAGCAACAGCTTGCCTATCTCCTGCTCGGCCACAGGCTTGCCCTGCATGAACTTCTCGAGCTTCTGTATGTCTTTATAGCTGTAAAAGGCGATACAGCGACCCTCGCCGCCGTCACGTCCTGCACGACCCGTCTCCTGATAATAGCCTTCGAGACTTTTGGGTATGTCATAATGAATGACATAACGCACGTCCGGCTTGTCTATGCCCATGCCGAAAGCGATGGTGGCCACTATCACATCCACCTCCTCCATCAGGAACTTGTCCTGATTTTCGGCCCTTGTGGCGGCATCCATGCCCGCATGGTAAGGAAGCGCGCTTATGCCGTTGACCTTGAGCAGATCGGCGATTGCCTCGACCTTCTTGCGGCTGAGGCAATATATGATGCCCGACTTGCCCGGGTTTTGCTTTATGAACTTTATCAGCTCCTTGGAGGCGTTGACCTTGGAGCGCACCTCATAATAGAGGTTGGGACGGTTGAACGACGACTTGAACACCTTGGCATTCATCATGCCGAGGTTTTTCTGTATGTCTAACTGCACCTTGGGCGTGGCCGTGGCCGTAAGGGTAATGATGGGGGCGGGGCATATATCGGCTATGATGGGACGTATGCGCCTGTATTCGGGCCTGAAATCGTGACCCCATTCGCTGATGCAGTGGGCCTCGTCTATGGCATAGAACGATATCTTGACGTTGCGCAGAAAGGCTATGTTCTCCTCTTTTGTGAGCGACTCGGGGGCGAAATAGAGCAGTTTGGTCTTGCCCGAGAGCACATCTTCACGCACCTTGGCAACGGCCGACTTGTTGAGCGACGAGTTGAGGAAATGAGCCACACCCTCCTGCATGCTGAAGGTGCGCATGGCGTCCACCTGATTTTTCATCAGCGCTATGAGGGGAGAGATGATGATGGCCACACCGTCCATAAGAAGGGCCGGCAGCTGGTAACAAAGCGACTTGCCGCCGCCGGTGGGCATCAATACGAAAGTGTCGCCCCCGTTCATCAGGTTGGTGATGATCTCTTCCTGATTACCCTTGAACGATGAAAACCCGAAGTGGCTCTTGAGTTTTTCCAATAAGGTGCTATTATTTGCCATTGTGCTAACGCTTTCTTTATTAAACCATTACCATAACAGTGCATCAAAAACGGCCGCACTTACGATAGATAAAGGTAATAAAAAAATCGAGAAACAGCCAACGTATATCAAAAAACTTTACCTTTGCAAAAAACATTTTCACGTGAACAAGCAGCAGATAAAAGAGTTTGCGCGCGGTGTGATATCCACCGAGGCGGAAGCGGTGGCACGTCTGGTCGACTTTGTCGACGACCGTTTTGCCGACATCGCATTATCGATAACGGCCTCTGACCGCGGACGCATAATAGTTACCGGCATAGGCAAGAGCGCCATAATAGGCATGAAGATTGTCGCCACACTCAACTCGACCGGTTCGCCTGCCGTTTTCATGCACGCCGCCGACGCCATACACGGCGACTTGGGCGTGATACAGAATTACGACACCATAATATGTATATCCAAAAGCGGCAACACCCCCGAGATAAAGGTGCTCATTCCGCTGATAAGGAGCCTTGGCAAGGGCAATGTCATCATAGGCATGGTGAGCTCGCAAGACTCGTTTCTGGCCTCGGCGTCTGACTATGTGATAAACACCAACGTGACCAAAGAGGCCTGCCCCAACAATCTGGCTCCCACATCGAGCACCACGGCGCAGCTGGTGATGGGCGACGCCCTGGCCATGACCCTCCTTAAGATGCGCGGTTTCTCGGCGGCCGACTTTGCCAAGGTGCACCCCGGGGGAGCGTTGGGCAAGCGGCTGTATGTGAGGGTGGAAGATCTGCTGGCCTCGCATGCCCAGGCCCCGAGCGTGACGGAAGACGCATCCATAGACAAGGTGATAATAGAGATATCGTCGAAGATGGTGGGCGCAACGGCCGTGGTGGACGCCTCGGGAGCTCTCGTGGGAGTGATAACCGACGGCGACCTAAGACGAATGCTTCAGCGCAAGGCCGACATATCGAGCCTCACCGCCTCTGACATAATGACCCGATCACCCAAAAGCATCGCCCGCGAAGAGCTTGCCGTAAAGGCATTCGCCATAATGGAAGAGAAAAAGATAACCCAGCTGCTCGTGTTGGACAACGACGGCAAATATTGCGGCATTGTGCATATACACGACATTCTCAGAGAGGGCGTGGTTTAGCCATCTTTGAGAGTGTTGGATTTGCAAGGCGGTTTAGGGGAATGATTTCCGCTTAAGTGGCTTTAGGGGGAATGCTTTTTTTGATGAATGGTTCCGCTTAGGGCTTAGGAGGTGTTTATGATATATCGGATTTAGCTTTGCCGTGGGCGGTTTAGTGGCGTGGTTGCCGCTTAGGGACTTTGGGAAGATGCTTTTCTGACTAATGGTTCCGCCTAAGGCTTTAGTGCCGTTCAGATTATTGCCGTTTAGGCTTATGGAAATACTCATTGGAAGCATGACTCCCCCGCCCCGACGCGAAATTTCACCGCCGTTTTCTTGCTAAATAGTCGCAATCTTGCTATTTTTGCAGGGCATAACCATTTTTGAGACTGTCTTGAGCCTTTTAGCCATATCTTTCATAACGCCCTCACTGACACTGCTGTGGTGGGTGCTTTTATTGATTCTGTTCTTGATATTGTCGGCGAGTGTGTCGGCATCGGAAGCCGCCTTTTTTTCGTTGGGTCCGGGAGAGATAGACGGACTGAAAAAGAGAGGCAACATGGTATCGGGAGTGGCATTGAAACTGCTCGACAGAGAAGACTATCTGCTATCCACCATACTGATAGTCAACAACCTGGTCAACATTGCGGCGGTGCTAATAGCCAACAGCATAATAAACCAGACCATCGATTTCGGCGACAGCGCCATATTGCAGTTTCTGATCAAAACGGTAATCGTCACATTCATACTGCTGCTCTTCGGCGAGATAATGCCCAAGATAGTTGGCACAGACCGTCCCATGTGGGTGGTAAGGCTCATGGCCCGCCCGCTGAACGTCATCCAACGCATTTTCAGGCCCTTCTCGTACATACTCATCAACTCAAGCTCGCATCTGAGCGAGATGGCGGCATCAAAGCGTGGCGCCCTCTCGATAGACGAGCTGTCGGAGGCCGTGGAGATAACAAAGGTGGAGACCGCCGAAGACAGACGCATGCTCAACGGCATACTCAACTTCGTGGGCACCGAGGTGTCGGAGATAATGCGCCACAGGGTGGACGTGGTTGCTCTCGACAGCGAGTCGTCACCCGACAATGTCATGCAGACGATAATAAAGTCGGGATTCTCGCGCATACCGGTATATGAAGAAAAGCTCGACAACATCATAGGTGTGCTCTATGTCAAAGACATGATAGAACACATGGACGACGGCAAGGATTTCGACTGGCTCTCGATATTGCGCAAGCCTTACTTCGTGCCCGAACACAAGAAGATAAACGACCTTTTGGCCGAGTTTCAAAGCGAACAGATACACTTCGCCGTGGTGGTCGACGAGTATGGCTCGACACAAGGAGTGGTGTCGCTCGAGGATATTCTGGAGGAGATTGTCGGCGAGATATCGGACGAAAGCGACTTTGACAACATCAATTACAAGAAGATAAACGACGACACATACGATTTCGACGGCAAAACCAGCCTCAGCGACTTTTGTAAAGTAATGCTCATAGACGAGGATATGCTTGAAGGGGTGCGGGGCGAATCGGAGTCCATTGCCGGACTCATGCTTGAGATAAAACGCGACTTTCTCAAAACCGGAGACAGCATAGACATTGAGTCTCTGCATCTTACGGTCATGTCGCAAAACCAGCACAAAATAGAGACTGTGCGTGTGGAACGCAAACGATGAGGCCATGGCTCTGATATTCGGGCGATATGGCTATGATGACGCCTCCTTGGCCGACATACTCGCACAGGACTGCGGGAGGGATGGCTCTTTGAGCTTTTTTGTGGCGGGCTCGGGGAACTTTCCGGTAAGTGAGGCTCTTTCGGGTCCAGGGGCTTTTGCCGATGCTTCGGGCGGAGGGTTCATGCCGGTACGTCCGCCGGCAGAGATGCGATGCGGGTTGTGGGTATGGCGTTCCGACGAGCCGATAGAGCATCTCAAGCGGCTGGCCCGACTAACCGATGCCGAAGAGGAGCGATACGACAGCATAACATCACAGTCACGACGCCGCGAATATCTTACAGTAAGAGCATTGATATCCACCGTATTAGGCAAAAGGATATCTTACCACCCGTCAAAAGCACCATTCATAACGGACGACGACCGATTCATATCCATATCGCACACCGGCCAATGGGTGGTTGCAGCCCTCGACACCAAACCGACGGGCGTCGACACCGAATACCTGTCGCGCGATGTTTCACGGGTAAGTCATCGCATATTCTCTCCGCGCGAGATGTCGCTCACAGAAAACCCGACAGTGTTGTGGTGTGCCAAAGAGGCCGCATACAAAGCCTATGGCATGGAGGGCACGGATTTCTTGCACGACATAACGGTCACTGACATTGCAGGCAACCGCATATTTGTCGACATATTATCGCGACACATCACGCTCATGCACTTCACGTTGGGCGAGCTTATGATTGTCGTATGCGAATAACGGCGGCATCTCTGTTTTTGAGGGTGGCATGGGGTTGGATTCAGGAGGGCTTTTGCGCCGCATGGTCCCTCGCCGCAGGCATTTGACGCGACATTGCTTTGGCTTCGCAGTTTTTTGCTCGCAGACTTCTGGCTCGTCAGTTTTTGCACCGCAGGGGTTTTGTTGGGCAGTGTTTTGTTGGGACAGATTCCCACCCCGCAAGGCTTTGCTCCGGCAGAGCGGCCGAGGCACGAGGCCTGGGGGGCCGCACCTCGCGGTGGGCAGAAAATCTCCCAATAGAGGCCCGCAACCCAGCTAAGTAATTATATATCTGTAATTTAAGTTCCGCTATTAAGCGCATCACCTTGCCACCGCAGGCTCGGCCCAAAGATCCGACAGGCCAAAGTGCCGCCCGTATTTGTCGCACACCACACCCGAACGTCATCACGCCCCCGACCTCCACGCCGATGCGGCCGACCTGGCACCGCAGTCTGAGAGGAACGAACACCGCACACATTCCTTAGGGCCTCGGCATAACGAAGTGACGCCGTAAGCCTATTCCTTGTAAACGGGCTGAGGAACGAGGCCCGAGCGGCCCGGAGCCTCCCCAAACGGAGGGCCGCAAAACCGCAAAGTAATATATAGTGCAGTGAGTTAGGGACAGTGGTGAAGTTCATTACTTTCACCCTTGCCCTCCGCAGGCCCCGTGACGCTCTCCATCATGCCAAAATCACATTCACCACTTTCTCGACCTCGAATCCGCGCCCATGAGGCCGACCTGCGGTCGGCCCACCATTCCCGGCAGGCGCGGTCTGAGTGAAACGAAACCGCAACCTATTCTTTAGGGCCTCGGCATAACGAAGTGACGCCGTAAGCCTATTCCTTGTAAACGGGACGAGGCAACGAGGCCCGAGCGGCCCGGAGCCTCCCCTAACGGAGGGCCGCATCCCGCAGAGCAATATATACCGCAGTGAATTAATCCCGCTAACCCCGCACATCACCTTCCTGCCTTGCCCTCCGCAGGCTCCGTGACGCTCTTCATCATGCCAAAATTTGCCGCACTGCTTCCTTTATTGTTTGCTGTAATGTTTCCACACCCTTTCCGTCGAGAGCCATGGCCCATGTTTTGACATACTTTAGACACAAAACCCCAGGGCCAAAAACGAAAGTTATGTGTAAAGGTGTGAGACCCAAGTCGAACATCTT
>CAMRVW010000049.1 GCA_947054185.1 uncultured Rikenellaceae bacterium
GCTTGGTATGTGCCTTTTGGCCTGACGGAGAGCGGAACGGAGCCTGCGGAGGGCAGGACGTGAAAGTCAAGCGCTTCACTGCCGCCCCTAATTCACTGTCCTATAATATTACTCTGCGGAGTGCGGCCCTCCGTTTGGGGAGGCTCCGGGCCGCTCGGGACTCCTTGGATCGTCCCGTCACAAGGAATTTGTGCTTACGTCACACTTCGTGTGTCGGATATAAGGAAGAGTGTGCGGTTTCGTTTTACTCATACCGCCCTGTCGGAGCTAAAGTGACGAGTGTTGCGTGGTGTCCCTTTATGCTCTGCCGAGCACTGCCGTTTATGTTTGCCGTCCTGCTTCTGCATCCATCCCGCCGAGCGGTCATATTTCTGTTGAGAATCATTCAGGCACAAAGCAAAGGATCGAAAAGAAAGATATTAGGTAAAGGTATGAGATCCAAGTCGAAACATCTTTATCGCACTTACTCTTAGCTTTTGTCCTCAAAAATATCAAAATGGGGTCAGTGACCCCTCCCCCGGAAGGGCCGCCGGAGGCAGTTCTCACAAAACAATAAACAGCAGTTTCCGTAAAAGCATGACATTTGAACCGATGTTTTGTCTGTCGGAATAAATGAGTAAATTTGCATGGTCGCTCACATGCGGCACAAGTGTATGAATGTAAGGATATCAGAGGGGTGGAAGCGGCTTTTGAACGATGAGTTCGAGCAACCCTATTTTGCCGAGCTGGCCGAGTTTGTGCGTTCGGAGTATCGTGCCGGGACTATATATCCGCCGGCGGCAAATATCTTCAGGGCTTTCGACAAGTGCGACCCCGACAACATAAAGGTGGTGATAATAGGTCAAGACCCGTATCACGGTCCGGGGCAGGCCAACGGTTTGTGTTTCTCGGTTTCTGACGGGGTGCCGTTTCCTCCGTCGTTGCTTAATATATTCAAAGAGATAGAGAGCGAGTTCGGTACGCCGCGTCCTGTCAGCGGTAATCTCGACAGGTGGGCCTCGCAGGGTGTGCTGCTTTTGAATGCGGTGCTCACGGTGCGCGCATCGCAGGCGGCATCGCACTCGGGGCGCGGCTGGGAGCGTTTTACCGATGCCGTGGTGGGCAGGCTTAACGCCGAACGCAGCGGCATCGTGTATATGTTGTGGGGTGCTTATGCGCGGCGCAAGGGTGCCGTGATAGACCGCAACAACAATCTTGTGCTCGAGTGCGCCCATCCGTCGCCTTTGTCGGCGCATAACGGTTTTTTCGGGTGCGGACATTTCAAGAAAGCCAATGATTATCTGACGGGACGGGGTGTCGAGGCGATAGTGTGGTGATGAGGCTTAAACAAGAGTACCGGGAAAAGAGTCTGTAAAAGGGTTGCCGGGGAATGGCTGTCGCCTTAGATACTCACGCTCGGCAAAACACAAGCCCACTTGCTTTTGCTCTCGCTTATTCGTATCTTTGGCTGTCGCCTTAGATACTCACGCTCGGCAAAACACAAGCCCACTTGCTTTTACCCTCGCTTATTCGTATCTTTGTCGATATGAAAAAAATCTTTTATGTCATATCGGCATTGTTCGTTTTCCTTTGGGTTATAGGCCCGACAGAGTTGTACGCCGCATGTTTCGGCGCCTGCGACCGGTTGGGTGTCGACTCTCTGAGTATCAAGAGTGAGCGCCCCAAGGCGACAGGAGCCTATGACCTTACAGGGATCGAGCCTTACCCGTTCGACTCTCTGTCTCCACGTCAGCAAAAAGCATATCTGCGCGCGCAACGCAGAGATTCGATACGTGCTAACAAAAACTTCTGGGTCAGTCCGTTTGCCGGTCCGTCATACACCCCTGAGGCATCGTTGGGCATAGGTGGTGCCGTTCTGGCCTCTTTCCGCATGAACAGGAAAGACACGCTTTCGCAGCGCTCGTTTCTGCCTGTGGGCTTCAATATATCGTTGAACGGAACGGTGATGGTGGCGGGTGCGGGCACATTCTTTTTCAATGCCAACAAGTTTCGCATATATGCCAATTACAGCTATCGCAACGAACCGAGCCACTATTACGGCAAGGGTTTCGCCACTATAGAGAAGACCGTGAAAGGCGATTTGACAACAAAGTTTCATAAGGAGAACGTGGTGTTCAATCCGCGGTTGGTGTGGGAGGTCAAGCCTCGCTTTTATGCCGGCGGCATTGTCGACATCAATTATTCGCGCTCGTGGGACATCAATCCGGTGATGGCGGCCGACCCGTACAAGAGCCGCTTTAAGAACAAATACACCAATATAGGCCTGGGCGCGCTTTTGCAGTATGATACACGCGATGATGTGGCCACGCCCAACAAAGGTGTGTTGCTCGGTTGGTCGGGCAAGGTGTATGGCAGGTATTTGGGCGGGTCGTACAATTATCAGATGATAGATATGGAGTATCGCCAGTACCGTCCGTTGTGGATGCGCGCCATACTGGCCTGGACCTTCAGGACGCAGATAGGTTTCGGCGACATACCCTTTACCGAGTTGCCCTCTTTCGGCTCACCGTCCGATTTGCGCGGATATCTGATGGGGCAATATCGCGACAGGTCTATGGCTTACTCCATTGTGGAATATCGTCACATGTTCGGCACCATGTCCGATTACCGTCGCGGCAGCTTCCTGTCGAAGCTCGGGGTGGTCGGATGGGTCGGAGCCGGCACCATAGGCGACAATCCGTCGGAGTGGACGCGCTGGAAGCTCAATTACGGCATAGGGTTGCGTGTGCAGATACAGCCGCGTAAGAATTTCCGTGTCGACATAGGTAAGGCGCACGGAACCAAAGGGGTGCAGTTTTATCTTAACATGACCGAGGCGTTTTGACGGTGTATCCCATGATAAAGCATGTTTTCGGGGGCATCTCTCTGTTGCTGAGGTTGGGGTGCGCACCGGTTTTGCAGAAATGGATCGAATTGTAAATAAAAACATATAAGAGATGGAATCGCTAAGGGAGATATATCGTGTCGGGCACGGGCCTTCGAGCAGTCACACCATGGGGCCTCGCAAGGCGGCGTCTATGTTTTTAGAGCGCGCGGGTGCCTCCGACAGGTTCGTGGTCACGCTTTACGGCAGTCTGGCCGCCACGGGCAAGGGGCACATGACCGACAAGGCCATAGAGGAGGTGCTTCAGAGTCACGGGCAGGTTGAGATAGTGTGGCAGCCCAAGGTGTTTCTGCCCTTTCATCCCAACGGCATGCGCTTCGAGGGTTACAAAGAGGGTTACAAGATAGACGAGTGGACGGTTTTCAGCGTCGGCGGCGGCAAGCTGGCCGAGGAGAACGAAGAACGCTCTGCCGACGATGTCTATCCCATGTCGACCATTGCCGACATACAGAACTGGTGCATATCAAACGGTGCCTCTTACTGGGAATATGTGCATCAGTATGAGGGCGACGTGATATGGGATTACCTTGCCGAGGTGTGGGCGGCGATGCAGGCGGCCATAAAACGGGGGCTGGAGGCCGAGGGTGCTCTGCCCGGCGGGTTGGGCGTGTGTCGCAAGGCTGCATCTTATTATATAAAGGCCAGCAGCTTTGTCGGCTCCATGAAAAACCGCGGTCTTCTTTACTCGTATGCGTTGGCCACCTCTGAGGAGAATGCCTCGGGAGGTGTGATAGTGACCGCCCCCACATGCGGGTCGTGCGGCGTGATACCTGCGGTGCTTTATCGTCTGGCCACCATCAAGGATTTTAGCGACAAACGTATCCTGCGGGCCCTTGCCACAGCCGGGCTGTTCGGCAATGTGGTCAAGACCAATGCCTCCATCTCGGGTGCCGAGGTGGGTTGTCAGGGCGAGGTGGGCGTGGCTTGCGCCATGGCCTCGGCGGCGGCATGCCAGCTGTTCGGGGGCACGCCGTCGCAGATAGAGTATGCTGCCGAGATGGGCTTGGAGCATCACCTGGGCCTCACGTGCGATCCCGTGTGCGGCCTTGTGCAGATACCATGCATAGAGCGCAACGCCTATGCCGCCGCCCGTGCCTTCGACGCCAACGTATATGCCACCTTCTCTGACGGTACCCACTCCGTGAGCTTCGACCGTGTGGTGGAGGTGATGAAACAGACCGGCCACGACCTGCCGTCGCTCTATAAGGAGACCAGCGAGGGCGGGTTGGCCAAGATATAACAGAGCAGGGAATATATGAATGCCATAGACAACAGTGCCCGGGTGGAGGCCTATGAAGAGGTAAAGCAGAAGATAGTCTGCACTATCAATTTTAACGCCTATTTCGAGCAGGACGAGATAGAGGGCAAGTCGTTGACGGTGATAGACATAGGAGTGTGCGACTTTCCCACCGGCAGCGTGGTGGCGTCCGACCCGTTTGAGTTTTTTGTCGACGAAGAGCGTCGTCCGTACCTTCAAAAGGTGCCTGTCGGTCGATATAGAGCCGAGCTTTGCGTTGTCAAATCGGACGGTGTCGACTCTGACCGCTATGCGGCGGTACGTTTGCGCTTCACCCGAGAGAGGGCCGTCGAGTTTCGTATGGCGTTGACCGGAGAAGAGGATCTGAGCCTGTTGGACGATGGCGTTTACTTCGGTTTCGGCGTCGATGCCGCAATGGGAGCCGTTTATGACAAGAAGGTGTATGACGCTTACTGCAAGTGGTATAACGGGTGGAACGAGAGTCATAAGGACGGTGACATTTACGAGGCCTGTTTTGAAGCCTTGTTTAAAGAAAATTATCGCAAACATCCGGAATATCAGTGCGCGTACGGCGATTGGCTGAACTTTCAGGTGCCCGGAACCGATTATCACATACCGATTTTCAACACGGGCTTCGGCGACGGCGTATATCCTGTCTATTGGGGGGTTGACAAGAACGGAGATATTTGTCAGATGGTCGTTCACCTGATAGACATCGAGACGGTGTACGGTTCTGAAGGTGAAGAGTACGATCAGGTGATGCAAATATAAAATGTCGCCTTGCTGAAGCACTCACGCAAGGCGACACCTATATTATATGAGGTGTGTTTTAACTGACGGGTTCGGTAAGTGCCGGAGGGGTGAAAGAGCCTTCCGGCACTATCACTTTAAGGGCCCGGGGCAGGCATGTCACCTCAAACGGAGTCTCGGGGCCGGTCTCGCCATCGATGTCGACAACGATGGGCTCTTTGCCCGACAGTTTGAGCGAGCGTGTACGGAAATAGAGCACACCTTTGGGATAGTCGGTGTTGACGTCGGCGATCTGTTGCGAGAGCACGTGGAATACGGTGCGCAAGGTGTCGCCTATGCGGTCGGCTTTCACCACTATGACGTCGAGCAATCCGTCATCGATGAAAGAACGGTATGCCAGCTTCATGTTGCCGGCCGTGCGTCCGTTGAATACGAAGAAGACCACCGACTGGCCGTCGAACACCTCTTGCTCAGACTCTATCTTAAGGTGAGTGGGTTTGAACTTGGGCAGCTCGTGTATCGAGTTTATATATGTGGTGAGGTAATAGGCCAGCTTGCCGAAGGTGTTTTTAAGAACTGTGGGTGTCTTCTGTGATATGTCGGTGAAGAGGCCCGCGCTCAGCACGTTGACGAAGTATCTGTCGCCGCATTTGCCTAAGTCGACGTGGCGCACCACACCCGAGGTGCTCTGTTTTATGGCCTCTTTGAGGTTGGCGGAGTAACCGAGCACGGCGGCGAAATCGTTTGCCGTGCCTGTGGGAAGCACCGCCAGCGGCAAATCTATGCCGGTACGCTTCATGGCGCCCACAACGGTGTTGATGGTGCCGTCGCCGCCGGCAGCCAGTATGCGGCGGTGGTCGGGGGTCAGTTCGGCCATCACGCCGTCTATGTCAGAGTCGCGGCCTATGCGGTAAAGGTCGAGCAGATATCCGTGCTTTTGGTA
Organism: uncultured Rikenellaceae bacterium; assembly: GCA_947054185.1. Classification (GTDB taxonomy): domain Bacteria; phylum Bacteroidota; class Bacteroidia; order Bacteroidales; family Rikenellaceae; genus CASDZP01. The sequence continues at coordinate 5,836 of CAMRVW010000049.1, forward strand.
ACACTTCACGATATAATCGAGGTGCGTACGCGCCTTTTTCTCGCCCGACATGGGGTTGTATATGAAACAGACTCTCTTCATGGCATGTCTTTGATTGTGGTGTGGCTTTGTGCTGCCGTGCGTGGCAGGCTGCGGCAAACACGCGACTATTTTTCTATGCGGCTTTGCATGTTGTCGCTTATGAATACCTTCATGTTGCCGTCGGGGTCGGAATAGACGATGTATGCGGCTAGCTTGCGGTTTTTGTCCAATATCTTCTTGCTCTTTTCAAGCCCCGATATCATCATGAGGGTGGCGTATGCGTCGGCCTCTATGGCTGTGGGGGCCACAACGGTGGCCGAAAGCATCTCGTTTACGGTGCTGCGTCCCGTTTTGGGGTTTATGGAGTGGTGTACGGGGCGGCCTGAGGCGTCTTTGTGAAATTTGCGATAGTTGCCCGAGGTTGCCAGCCCCTCGTCAGAGAGGTTGAGGATCACTTGCAGGTCTTCGCCGGGGGAGTAATTACCCTCGACGGGGCGGTCTATGCCCACGCGCCACGGTTTGCCGTCGTTAGAGGCGCTGCATATTATCTCGCCACCCACCTCTATGAGATAGTCTTTCACACCCTGCTTTCTGAAATAGCGGGCCAGCACGTCGGCGCTGTAACCCTGGGCTATGGAGTTGAGGTCTATCCTGACGCGTGGGTCGTTCTTTGTTATGATGCGTCCGGCCAGGTTTATTTTTTCGTAACCGACAAACTGCATCAGCGAGTCTGTGTCGGGGTTGTCGTTTTTGGGGCCTGCGCCGAAGCCGTAAGCCTCTGCCAGCGGCGCCACGGTTATGTCGTAAAGACCGTCGCTCTCGCGTGAGAGCCTGAGGGCCAGCTCCAGACACACCTTTATGTTGCGGTCGACGGTGTCGGTCAGGTTGCGGTTTATGCGCGATATGAGCGAGGTGCTGTCCCACAGAGAGCACGATTTGTCGAACAGGGCCAGTATCGAGTCGGTTTGGTATATGTTGATGACAGGCTCGGGGTGGTTATAGACAATGTGATAGGTGGTGCCCTGGGTGAGCCCGTCGAGAGTGTGGCGCACCGTCGAGGGCGCACCGGCACATCCTGCCAGCAGTATCGTCAAGAAAAGAAGAGGTGTTGTCGCTTTCATTTCGGTATGGTTTAATGTTTGCTCTTCATCGCTCGGTCCATCAGACGTTTGGCGTCTTTCTCCTTTATATAGTCGCGTTTGTCATACTTCTTGCGGCCGCGTCCCACCCCTATGTCGAGCTTGGCAAGGCCGCTCGAGTTGATAAACAGACGTATGCCCACCACCGTGAGCCCTTTGTCTTGCAGCATGCGTTCTATTTTTGACAGCTCGCGCCGTTGCAGCAGCAGCTTGCGGTCGCGTTTGGGCGTGTGGTTGTTATATGTGCCCCATTCGTATTCGGCTATGTTCATGCCGCGCACGAAGAGCTCGCCGCGGTGCATGTAACAGTAACAGTCCACCAGCGATGCCTTGGAGGCGCGCAGCGATTTTATCTCGGTGCCTGTGAGCACTATGCCGGCGGTGAAGGTCTCGAGTATCTCGTAATCGAACGAGGCTCTTCTGTTACGTATGTTTATTTTGTGTTGTTCGGTCATGTCGGTGACAAATTGATTAACAAAGTTAATAAAAAACCTGAAACAGGTGATAATTTTTTGTCAGACGGCTGCATAATCGGTGGCCGTCGGACAGGTTACGGCGTTTCAGTCTCAAAAATCCTGCCTTGCCGACGCTGTAAGAGGCTCTTTTAAAAAAGGGGCCTTTTGATCGGGGTGGTGTTTGAAATATAACATTTGGTGTAAAAAGTGGTTAAAATTTCTTGGTTGATGGCTCGGTATGGTGATAAAAAATAAGCGTTTATGGTCAAAAAAATTATAAATTATTTGGATATTAAAAAAAGAGGGGTATATTTGTCTTGTGAAAAGGATCATGTTTTGGGATGTACGATAGCTGTCGGTTGAGTGTTAAAACATTTTATCAGAGGCATTGAGTGGTTTGCCTTGAAGGTGTGAGACCCGGTGTTGTTGCTTGAAAGAGTATGATGGAAATGGAAAAAACGGGGGTCGGGCCGATAAAAAATCACTTGAAAAACGTCACGGATGAAAAAAACATGCGTTGCGGTAAAAAGCCGAAAGGTCTTGCGGGTTTTGTGCTTGTCGGTCGGCGGTCTTTTCCCGGCGTAATGTAAAATGCGGCGGATGTCGCGAAATAAAGTGGAAATCTTTTGTTTAATTTAAACCAATTATCTATGAAAAACGGTTTACAAAATCGGCTCGGAAGAGGCTTTTTGTTTGCCGCCGTGCTTTGCGGGGCTGTGGCTCCCGGCGTGGTGTCGGCAAACGGAGAGCTTCCTTCGACAACGGTGTCTGATTTTATTCAGACCAAGACGGTCACCGGTAAGGTGGTCGATACCAAAGGCCAGCCGGTCATAGGCGCCACGGTTATCGTGCAGAACACATCGCGCGGTGACATTACCGGTGTCGACGGTTCGTTCTCTATCGATAACGTGAAGGTCGGTGAAAACCTTGAGGTGGCCTTTATAGGTTACCTTACCAAGATTGTGCCTGTGGGCACCGAGACCAGCATAACCGTTACCCTCGAAGACGACGCACTGAAAGTGGAAGATGTCGTTGTGGTGGGTTTCGGTACTCAGAAGAAGGTCAATCTTACCGGCGCTGTGGCCTCTGTCGACAGCGAAGAGCTTTTGAAACGTCCCGTGGCCGATGTTAAACAGATGCTTCAGGGTGCGATACCCGGTTTGAACATCAACGTTACAACCAGCCAGCCGGGTGCCGAGTCTATCTCTATGAACATCCGCGGTGCCAACTCGTTCGGTACCTCTGCCGAGCCGTTGGTGCTCATCAACGGTGTCGAGGGCTCTATCGGCGACCTCGACCCCGCATCTGTCGAGAGCGTATCGGTGTTGAAAGATGCCGCTTCTGCCTCTATTTACGGTTCGCGTGCGGCAAACGGCGTGATACTTATCACCACCAAGAACGGTACGGGTACCCGCGATCGTGTGTCGGTGACCTATAACATGAACCTCGGTTTCCACAAGGCCGCAAAACTTTACGACCTGGTGACCGACCCCGTCGAGTACATGCAGCTCAAGAACATGGCCATGGCAAACTCAGGGTATGGTACTTCTGCCGGATTCCCTTTCTATACCGAAGGCGAGATGGACCTTTACCGTAACCGTACCGACGAGAACGACCCTTACGGCAAATATACCGGTTTCGACTGGCAGGATTATATGTTCCGCACGGCGTTGGTGCAGAACCACAATATCGGTATAGCGGGTTCAACCGAGTCGACCTCGTATAACATCAACCTCTCTTACATGAACCAGGAGGGTACCATGCGCGGTTACGGTTTCAAGCGTTACAACATCACCACCGCTTTCCAGGCTCAGCTCAAACCGTGGTTGAAGGTGGGTACCAATGTGTTGCTCACACATGGTACGCGCAACAACCCCTTGAACGGTGCCGAAGACGGTTTCTTGGCAACTCTGGCTCAGGCCCCCACTTACAAACCGTGGCTGGTCGACAAGACAGGTGTAAACGGCGAGCCTCTCTGGACAAGCTGGGCTTTCACTAATGAGTATAAGTATGTCGGCGGTAACAAAAACATACCTGCCGTTAATGCCAACTCGTTCAGCAAGAGACAGAACTATCATGTGAATGCTCAGGCATTCTTCAATGCCAACATAGTAAAAGGTCTTACATGGCACACCAAGGCAGCCGTGCGTTACGGCCAGACCAACGGTAAAGACTGGGGTCAGGCAGGCGTGCCCATGTATAACTATCTGACCGGCGAGCCTCAGGGAGGAACCGTTGAGGTTGCCAATAAGGGTGGTCTTACCTCTCTTGCCGCAACGAGCCTTTACACCAACCTTTACACCTATCTGCGTTATGATTACACCAGCAAGAACAGCAATCATAACTTCTCTGTAATGGGCGGTTACAGCCAGGAGCAGTACGATTACCGTTACTTGGACGGCTTCCGCAGAAATTACAACTTCCCGCTTTACGAACTCAATGCCGGTGTTGCCGATGCCACCCGCACCAACAGCGGTTACTCTTACTCGTGGGCTCTTATGTCGGGCTTCGGTCGTGTCAATTACAACTTCAAAGAGCGTTACCTCGTTGAGGCCAACATCCGTTACGACGGTACCTCGCGCATAGCCAAAAACAACCGTTGGGGTGTGTTCCCCTCGTTCTCAGTGGGCTGGAGGCTTACCGAAGAGCAGTTCATGAAAGACCTCAACCTCTCATGGCTCAACAGTGTCAAGTTCCGTGGTTCATGGGGTTTGCTCGGTAACCAGGACGTGGGTAAGAATGCGGCCGATGTCTATCCCTATCAGGCGCTTATATCGACAGGCTCTAACCTCAACTATGTGTTTGACGGTGTGAACATCGCTCCGGGTGCGGCTCAGACTGCGGCAAACAATGCCAACTTGAAGTGGGAGACCACCGCAATAGGCGACTTCGGTGTCGACCTGCAGCTCTTCCGCGGCCTTAACATCACTTTCGACTGGTATCACAAACGCACTTACGACATTATACGCGGTGCTCAGGTCAGCTCGCTTCTTGGTCTTTCTGCGCCTGTCATCAACGACGGTGAGATGGTCAACAAAGGTGTTGAGTTCATGATAGGCTGGAACGACCGTATCGACAACGGCATCTTTAAAGATTTGAGCTATAATGCCAACTTCTTTATTGCCAAGAATAAGAACGAGCTTGTGAAATATGGTGCCACCGAATATGGCGGCGATATGTTCGGTGCTCAGAGAACAATATTCCAGGAGGGCGGCACTTATGGTGCATGGTATCTTTTGGAGGCTGTCGGCATTTACGAGAGCGACGCTCAGGTTCAGCTCCGTGAGCTTAACGGCGTAAATATCGCTCCCATCAACAATACGGTTCGTGCCGGTGATATCATCTATCGCGACGTTGACGGTGACGGTAAGATAACCGATGCCGACTGGACTGTTCAGGACGGCTATTACGAGAAGTTCAATTACACCATCAACCTCGGCCTGGCCTGGAAAGGCTTCGACCTCTCTATGATGCTTCAGGGCCGTGCCGGCCGCAAGACCATGGACCTCGGTTACATGGGCTTCGGTACCATTCCCTTCGTTCAGGGTTCGGCTCCCCGTAAAGATTATGTGGCAGGCATGTGGACGGAAGAAAATCCCGCCGGTGCAACATGGCCCCGTTTGGATTACAGATATAATGGCAGTGACTATAAAAACATGGTCAGCAGCACATTCTATCTTAAGAACTCGAGCTTCATGCGTTTGAAGAACCTGACTGTGGGTTACACCATTCCCGCTCGTCTGACTCAGAAGATAGGCGTTCAGAAATTGCGCGTATATTTCTCAGGCGACAACCTTGCAACTGCAACCAAGTTTGACGGTCTCGATCCCGAGCGCAACATGGGTAACTATGGTGTGAACTATCCCTTGAGCCGTATATGCTCGTTCGGTGTAAACCTTCAGTTCTAACAGGGAGTGAAACTAAATTAAAAAAGTTCGTTATGAAAAAAATATTATTTTTAGTGTTAGGGTGCTCTCTGCTCTTTGCTCCTTCTTGTGAGGATTTCTTGCAGAAGAACGACCCCACAAACCCCACGGAGACCACTTTCTGGCAGTCGAAAAACGACTTCGATATGGCTCTGACGGCAATTTATGCCCGCATCAGGGGTGGTATATATTATGCACAGACTGCTTATCCTTCGCAGAACCTTTTGTCGACCTATCTCAGCTTTTTCGATAACTTTAGCGACAATGCGGTGAGCAATAGTGTGACAACAGATGGCTCTGAGGCAGTTTTGCAAGATGCCATAAGCCCTAGCAACATGCCCGGCATGACAAACGATGCATATGGTTATTCTTATACCTGCATCGAGCGTATCAATATATTCCTTGACAAGCTCGAGGTGTTTTATTCAGACAAGAACAATGCCGATTACAAGCAGTTCAAGGGTGAGGCTTTGGCCTTGCGCGGTATAATGTATCACTATCTTTATGTATGTTACGGTGAGGTGCCCGTGGTGAAAGAGGCGCTCACCATCGAGACCATGTATAAAGAGAAATCTTCGAGAGAAGATGTGTACAAAGCCGTTATCGCCGATTTTACCGATGCTATTGCATGCCTTAAGGCAGGCGAGACATACTCTGCAAAGCCCGGTCGCATAACCCACGATGCCACTATTGCATTCCGTGCAAGGACCAGACTTTATCATGCTTACGATGCCTCAGGCAAGGCCAACACTGCCGAGATGACCGATATTCTCGCAGAGCTGGAGACTATTAAGGCAACGTACACCATGTCTAAAGATCTGTTGGCCAACTTCCACTCAGGTTCGCAGGCCAACAGCCCCGAGATCATGTTCTCTTTAAGGTTTCTCAAGCCGAGCTATCGTAACCAGATAGACCTTTTTGTCGGTAACTGGAAGACCATTTGCCCCACGCGCGATTTGGTTTATGCTTTCCCCATGGCCGACGGCACCAAATACACTCCCGACCCCACTGTTGAGGCGGCGATGTATCCCGACATGGAGGCTCAGAGCAAGGAGATGGATGCTTTGCGCGAGCAGCTGAAAAAGCAGGGTCTTAAAGACGAAGAGATTGAGAAGAAGGTGGCTGAAGAGCTTAAGAAAAGATCTCAGGCGCTATATGCGGTTTATGAAAAGATTTTTGAAAATCGTGACCCCCGTCTGGCCAAGTCTATCGCTCACAACAATGTGTATGACTTTACGGGTTACCTGGCCAATGCCGACTCTGTGGTAAATGGTGAGACTTCATTGACCTATTTCAATGTTTACAAGCTCGTTACCCCCATCACCAACAAGGTGTCTAGCGCCGGTGGCTGGAACCAGGGTTATGGCTGGCAAGGTGACCAGGACGTTGTGTTGATGCGTTGGGGCCATGTGCTTCTTATGAAGGCCGAGGCGGCGTTCGAGTCGGGCAATACGGCTGATGCAATCAAGTACATCAACGAGTTGCGCACTCCCCGCGGCATCGTTGCCATCACCGATTTGGACCGGGATGCTCTTCGTAACGAGATACGCATAGAGACCTGCTTCGAGGGCTTGCGTTACTTCGACATGAAGCGTTGGAGAATTCTCGACAAGATGAACGGTAAGGTTAAAGACCCTTCTCTGCCTAAGAGTTACAAGGTTGTCATCAACCCCGCTCACTTCGACTGGCCCATACCTCAGAGCGAGATACTCAAGGCTCGCGAGAACGGCGTCGATCTGAAACAGAACCCCGGTTATGCAATGTGATGACATAAGATAACGTTAACTGAAATTGAGGTTGCAGGATTTTCCTGCAACCTCTTTTGTTTGTGCCGATACTGCCGTTATTGGTTTGCTGAAACTGCCGTTATTGGTTTGCGGGAACTGCCTCCGGCGGCCCTTCCGGGGGAGGGGTCTCGGACCCCGTTTTGATATTTT
>CAMRVW010000050.1 GCA_947054185.1 uncultured Rikenellaceae bacterium
GGGTCCGTGACCCCTCCCCCGGAAGGGCCGCCGGAGGCAGTTTCAGCAAAATAAAAGAACTGTTCCCGCAAGGCAATGAGATGTCAGACGGTCATTATTTCTGACTCTTTCTTGTCTAACTCGGCGTCTATCAGCTTATTGTATTTATCGGTTAGTTTTTGAGCTTCGTTTTCGCCGTCTTTAGCCATATCTTCGGGCATGCCCTCTTTCTGGGCTTTTTTGAAAGCCTCGACAGCATCGCGGCGGGCGGTGCGTATGCTTACCTTGGCGTTCTCGCCTTCTGTTTTGACCTGCTTGACCAGCTGTTTGCGTCTCTCCTCGGTGAGGGGGGGTATGTTGAGACGTATGCTCTCGCCGTTGTTGGAGGGGGTGACGCCGAGGTTGGCGTTTACGATTGCTTTCTCGATGGCGGCGATGACGTTCTTGTCCCACGGTTGTATCAGCACTGTTTTGGCGTCGGGCACGGTGACGCTGGCAACCTGGTTGACAGGCATCTCGGCGCCGTACGATTCGACGGTTATACCGTTGAGCATGTTGACGTTGGCTTTGCCGGCACGTATGTTAAGGAGCGACTCCTGCAAAAAAGAGAGGCTCTTCTGCATTTTACCCTCGAGGGAGGTCAAAATCTCTTTCGATTCCATAAAGAAGTATTTATCCGTTTAGTTGTTTTTTACTATGGTGCCTATATGGTGGCCCGACAACACCTTGGCGAGATTGCCTTCTGTGTCCATGTCGAAGACGTAAATGGGCAAATTGTTCTCTTTGCAGAGGGTGAATGCGGTGAGGTCCATTATCTTGAGGCCGCGAGAGTAAACCTCGTCGAATGTCAGCTCGGGGAGCTTTATTGCCGAAGGGTCTTTCTCGGGGTCGGCCGTGTATATGCCGTCCACGCGTGTACCTTTGAGCAGGAGCTCGGCCCCGGTCTCGACACCGCGCAGTGCCGATGCCGTGTCGGTGGTGAAGAACGGGTTGCCTGTGCCGCCGGCTATTATGACCACATAACCCTGCTCTTGCGCCTCTTGGGCCTTTGCTGGTGAATAGATCTCACCTATGGGAGCCATGCCCACAGAGGTCATGACGCGCACTTTGCCGCCTATGCTTTCGAGGGCCGACTGGAGGGCCAGTGAGTTGATGACGGTGGCAAGCATTCCCATCTGATCGCCTTTGACACGGTCGAATCCGCGCTTGGTGCCGCTGAGACCGCGAAATATGTTGCCTCCGCCTATTACTATGGCCACACGCACACCGCTGTCGGCAACCTCTTTGATCTGAGAGGCGTAACTCTCGGCCACTTGGGCGTTTATGCCGTAACTTTGGCCTCCCATAAGCGATTCGCCGCTTAATTTGAGCAATATTTTCTTATAAACAGGTGTTATCATCGTAATGTCGGTTTGTTATCTGTCGAGTGTAAGTATCTTGTCGAGAGCCATCTCCGTTGCAAGGCTGTCTTTGGATGTGCGGGCATTGTTCAGCTCGGCTGCTGCGCGCTTATAGTCTTCCAGCAGTCGCGTCATGTTTTTGATGCTGTCGACGGCGGCACGCAAACGGTCGCCATGTTCCTGAATCTGCCTCTCCTGATCGGCTATCTGCATCTCTCTGGCGGCCAGTTGTTGCTCGGCCTTGATGAGTTTGTCTTGCGTCAGCCCAAGCATGCTGCTCTGCTCTTCCATGCGGCGGGTGCGTTCGTTGAGACGGGCACGGCTCTCTTGCAGACGACGTGTTGCCACAGCATTTTCCGAGTTGCTGCCGTGCAGGAGACGTTCATATTCTTGTCTTAGCTCGGCGATCTGACGACTTAGGCGCAGAGTGTCTTGCAACAGTTCGACACGTGCGCACGACACCTCGCGCAACTGCTCTTCAAGCAGGCCGATTCGTGAGGTGTTGACGCTGTCGGCATAGTGTTTGTCGCCCGCCAACTCGGTGTATTTGCGCAATGACACGCATGAAGAGGTGGCTGCAATGACCGCAGCCAGTGCTATTATTTTGCGGAATTGGTACATTCTTTGCTTGGTATTAACGTCACGAAGATAAGAATTTTTTATCGTTAATCGGGTAAGTTTTCATAAATATTCGATAAAATAGATCTATTTTTTGTGTAATTTATTTAACTAATGAAAAAAATACATATATTTGCCTTATCTAAATTCGGACCTTTACAGGTTTCCGCCCCCTTTTGCCGGCATGGCTTCCTTCCCTTTGGGAGGTCTTTCGGCTTAGGATAAGGGACTGTGGGTTCGAGAGAGGCGATAAGGAGCGGCATACGTACTGTTCCCGGCGGGAGCTTACGCAGATATCCGCGTTGTATGGAGGGATTTTGCATGTGCCGGTAAAAATACGATGCTCGGCACTATGCGCACGAGGAGTCTGTAACATGAAGAGTCCGAGCCCCTGTGGCATGATTGAAGAGCAATACAGAGACAGAGTAAGATATCAAGGACGTTTCCGTAAGGCGACGGCCATACTTTAGTAAGATTTAAATAGTAAAATACAATGGAAGATTACAGCTATGATGAGATGGGCGGTGTGCACCATCACCACCATTCTTCGTCCACGAAAGGATACACGGTCGTGATCGCTCTTATGGCGATAGTGATGATCGGTATGTCCGTACTTTATTACAAGCAGATTCAGACGCTTCGCGGCTCATCGGAAGAGTTGACCATAGAGCGCGACAACCTTTTGGCCGACCTCGATTCTCTGAAGGTCGACTTCGGCAACATACGTACCGAGAACGATTCCATGAGGGTACAGATAAGCTCGGAACGTTTCCGTGCCGACTCGCTTATGGAGCGGCTCAAAAAAGAGCGCGGCTGGAGCTATGCCAAGATCAAAAAGTATGAGAAAGAGTTGGGCACATTGCGAGGCGTCCTTAAGGGTTATATACGTCAGATAGACTCGCTCAACAAGCTCAACAACCGCTTGATATCGGAAAATACCGCCATGAGGCGTGACATGAACGGTTTGCGTATGCGTGCCGACAAAGCCGAAGAGTCGCAGCAGGAGCTTCAGGCCCAAGTGCGTAAGGCATCGGTGGTGACCGCACGCGACATCACCCTCAGCGCCCTCAACGGCAAAGACCAGCAGGTCAAGAAGGCTCGCCGTGCGACCAACCTGCGTGTTGACTTCATACTCAACGCCAATACACTGGCACAGCTGGGCGAACGTGACATTTACGTGAGAGTGAAAGGTCCCGACGACATGATACTCGGAAACGCCAACAGCGGTTTGTTCCTGTTCCAAGGTCAGAAGATCAATTACAGCGCCAAACGTACAGTCGACTATCAGGGCGAAGACCTGCCCGTTGCAATATATTTCGGCGGCGACTCGATAACCGAAGGTCGATACAATATCGAACTCTTCATGGACGGTTACCTGATAGGAACCAACGAAATAATACTCCAGTAACTTGAATTACTCTGCTGGGGTGCGGAAGTTGCCGCTATTTTGACGGCACTTCTTCCGGCGGCCTTTCCGGGGGAAGGGATTACGGACCTCGGTTTGAGGTATCGAGGACAAACCAAGGAGTGAATTACTTGATATTCCCGATAAAGATTAACACACCTTAAGACGTGCTAATCTTTATCGGGAATATCCGTTTTTTTGGTCTGGGCCGGATGCAGGAATTGATGTCGAACGGAGTCCTGCCATAAGGCAAGTCAGGCTGTTGCACCTTTGCGTTCCACCGCATATTCACGCCATGTCGCACCACTGACATATAATGTCCCGTTCCCATGCCTTTGCGGGCTTCATTGAAATAGTGGACAGTGCCCTCCGTACCCGCATCTTCTCGACACCAACCGATCTCAGCAATAAAAAGGAGAGACCCATGAAAAATTTTGCTCTCTGTTTGAATTATAAAAAAAACGCACTATATTTGTTAGTGTAATAACAGTAATGTTTACGACATTAAATATAATCGACAATGGCAAAGTTGTTAATCAGAGATCTGACGCTGCGTGACGGTCAGCAGTCTCTTTTTGCAACCCGCTTGAACCAGGGGCAGGTTGAAAGGGTACTCCCTTATTACAAACACGCAAATTTTTATGCCATGGAGGTTTGGGGCGGCGCTGTGCCCGACTCTGTGATGCGCTTTTTGGGAGAGAACCCGTGGCACAGGCTTGAGAGCATCAAGTCGGCCGTGGGAGATGTCTCCAAGCTTACAGCCCTCTCTCGCGGGCGCAACCTTTTCGGATATGCTCCTTATAGCGACACTATCATCGACGGTTTCTGCCGCAATGCGATAGAGTCTGGCTTGGGCATCATGCGCATATTCGACGCTTTGAACGATGTCGATAATATCAAATCGACGGTAAAGTATGTCAAGCAATACGGAGGCTTGGCCGATTGCGCTGTTTGTTACACTGTCGACCCTCACTTCACGTTCGGCGAGCGCCTCAAGGCCTTCTTCAGCGGGCGCAAGCTGCCCAAGGCGGTCTTTACCGACGCCTATTTCCTCGACAAGGCGCGCCAAATGGTGGCGGAAGGGGCCGATATGATCACCATCAAAGACATGAGCGGCCTTATACCGCCCAAACGCGTCTTCACGTTGGTTAAGCTCTTCAAGAAAGAATTGCCTGTACCTGTCGACTTCCACACCCATTGCACTCCCGGTTACGGTCTCGCCTCTGTGGTTGCGGCCATCGAGGCAGGCGTGGACATTGTCGACACCAATATATGGACCTTTGCCGGCGGCCCCGCAGCGCCTGCCATAGAGCTCATATATCTCTTCTGCAAGAAGATGGGCGTTGAGATGGATGTCAACATGGAGGCCGTGCGCATGATCAACAACGAGCTTGTGGGCATACGCAAAGAGCTGGATGCGTTCGATGCGGTCAAACAGTTCCCCGTGCCTTTCAATCCGCTCACCGACACGCTTCCTGCCGACATAGAGGCACACTTCGACCGTGCCGTGGCGGCGGTAAGAAAAGGCGACTATGACACCCTCATCGACGCATGTCACAAGATAGAGGCTCACTTCAACTTCCCCGCCCCCAACGAGTTGGTCAAGAACGCCGAGATACCCGGCGGCATGTACACCAACATGGTGGCGCAGCTCAAACAACTCGGCAGCGAAAGCATTCTCAACAACGCCATGTTGCTCATACCGCGGGTGCGCCTCGATGCCGGTCTTCCTCCGCTTGTCACCCCCACGAGCCAGATTGTGGGTGCCCAGGCGGTAAACTGCGCCATGTCGCTCAAAAAGGGCAAGCCCATGTATTCCAATACATCCAACCAGTTCGTTGCTTTGGTCAAGGGCGAGTACGGGCATACGCCGGTGCCTGTCGATCCCAAGTTCCGCCTTCAGATAGCGGGCACGAGCCTGGAGACCCCATATGATGTAAGCAAATATCAGATGCAGCCCAATCCCACACTCGACGATTGCGGAGGTGAGTTGCTTGCCGGGAATGAGAAAGAGGTGCTGTTGCTCGAGCTTTTCCCCGCTGTTGCCAAAGATTACCTCACCAAAATCAAGCGTGAGGCTTATCAAAAAGCTCACGGCGATGTGGTTGTGGCTCAAAAAGAGGAACATGCAGCCGTCTCTGAAAAGATAGTCATTACGGGCACTGCCGTCGAGGCACCCATGCCGGGTAAAATCTTCAGGATGCTGGTTGGTGAGGGCGACGCCGTTGAGGCAGGTCAGGATGTGGTGATACTCGAGGCCATGAAGATGGAAAACAACCTCTCGACACCCGTCGCAGGCAAGGTTAAACGCATCTTCGTCGGCGAGGGCGATACCATACCTGCCGGCGGTTTCATAATGGAGATAGAGTAACCCGCCGGATATATAATCAGAAAAGCGGACGTTTCACAGTCGGAAACGTCCGCTTTTATTTGTGCCTTTTAGACAAATGTCAGGGAATCACATATAAGCATGTCATTAAACAGGCCGGTGAAACCAAGGTTGCTTTTATGTACCGAGAGCTTGAATGTGTGTTTACGCACCTTTTGGGTGTGGCTGTTTTACGCTTGAAAAAGCTATTTGTTCAGACGGCTGCCGACTTTTGATGAGAGCGGTAACGTCTCCCCTCCCTGGTGTTGTTGAATCGGAGTTTGAGCTTGGCCGATGCATTCCTGCATGCGCGTTGCTCCGCCTCTTTTTTGGAGCCTCCCAATCCGTGACCCACCTCTTTGTCGTTGACGCTCACAACGGCATAGAATTGCTCGTTGCCGTCATCGCTGTAAGTCTTGCTCTTGGTGCACCGTATCGATACCGTGCGTCGTTTCTTCTGGCTCCACTCTATAAGACGGCTCTTATAGTCGGTCTCCACTTCCGAGAGATGGTCTATGTCGATGAAACGGCCTAATATGTCGTTTATCAGCAGGCGGTTGACAAAGTCATATCCTTTGTCGAGATATGTCGCCCCCATCATGGCCTCGAATGCGTCGCCATACATGTGCTTTTGAACGCCAGAGCCGTTGTGCATGGCCACCACCATGTTATCCAACCCCAACTTTATGGCAATGTCGTTGAGCGATTGCCTGCTCACTATCTTAGAGCGCATTTGGGTGAGAAAACCTTCGTTGTGGAATGGAAATGCTATGTACAACATGTCTGACACCACCGCCTCTATCACTGCATCGCCCAGATATTCAAGGCGTTCGTTGTTTATGTGCATGCCGTCGTCTGTAATTACCGATGCCGACCGATGCACCAATGCCAGCTTGTATATCTCTATGTTGTGGGGGTAAATGCCCAAGGAGCGGTGTATGGCAGTGTAATATTGCCGCTCTGACGAGAAATATTTTTTGAAATAGTACCTGATGCGATCAAACATAACTTTCCGTAATAAAAAAATGTATATGGCAGGAAGATAACCTGCCGATATACATTTTTGTAAACGACATAAGCACTTTTAAAACCTCAATACGTCCTGGCCTGCTTGAAAGAGAAAAGTACCGTACTTGGTTTTCCGAAGCCATTTCCCCCGGAATGAAGCTCCCGGCCTCTTACTTAGGACCTCTCCTGTGCGACAGCCTGCCCTTTTCCCAAAAGGTCACCTGCCCCTTTCCACACACGCTCTCTCCCTCCCGGTTGCTCTTTTCCCCCACGCTTGCTCTTTTCCCCCACGACGCCCCTCTTTATTCCGGCCCCTTGGGGTTAGAATTTTTTGAGGATGACGCTTGAGTTGTGACCGCCGAAGCCGAATGTGTTGCTCAGGGCATACTGCACGTCACGTTTCTGTGCTGTTCCGAGAGTGAGGTTGAGCTTGGCGTCGATCTTGGGATCGAGCTCGGCGCAGTTTATTGTCGGAGCTATGATGCCTTTTGTCAGGGCGAGGATACATGCCAGCGACTCGAGAGCGCCGGCGGCACCGAGCAGGTGTCCGGTCATCGACTTGGTGGAGTTGATGTTCATCTTATATGCATGCTCGCCGAATACGTTCATAATGCCTGTTATCTCTGCCACGTCACCCACGGGTGTCGAAGTGCCGTGAGTGTTTATATAGTCTATCCGGTCGCGGGTTATCCCGGCGTCCTCTATTGCGTTTATCATAGAGCGGCCTGCTCCTGAGCCGTCGGGCAGGGGAGCGGTCAGATGGTATGCGTCTGCGCTCATGCCGCCGCCGACCACCTCGCAATATATCTTGGCACCTCTGGCTTTGGCGTGCTCATACTCTTCGAGCACGAGACCTGCGCCGCCTTCGCCCATTACGAAGCCGTCACGGCCCACGTCGAAAGGTCTTGAAGCCGTTTTGGGATCGTCGTTGCGTGTTGAAAGAGCCTGCATTGCGTTGAAGCCGCCTATTCCGGCCTCAACAATGGCAGCCTCCGAGCCACCCGTGAGCATTACGTCGGCTTTGCCGTAACGTATCTGGTCGAACGAGTTTATCAAAGCATGGTTGGAAGATGCGCATGCAGATACGGTCGCATAATTGGGACCTCTGAGCCCATACTTCATGGAGATGTGACCGGCAGCGATGTCGGCAATCATCTTGGGTATGAAGAACGGGTTATAACGCGGCGTTCCTTGGTGTTTGCTGTATTCCATCGACTCTTGATGGAAGGTGATGAGACCACCTATCCCGGAAGCCCATATCACTCCGGCACGGTCGAGGTCGATTTTGTCGACGTCGAGGCCGCTGTCTTCAAATGCCTGAGTGGCTGCGACAAGAGCATATTGGGTGAATAGGTCGTATTTTTTTACCTCTTTACGGTCGAAATGATCTTCGGGCTTGAAGCCTTTAACCTCGCAGGCAAACTGCGTTTTGAAGTTCGTCGCGTCGAAACGCGTTATGGGGCCTGCCCCGCTGACGCCTTTTTCGAGGTTTGCGAAGAGCTCTTCGACGTTATTTCCAAGGGGGTTGATTGTGCCGATGCCTGTAACGACAACTCTTCTCAGTTCCATGTTTGACTCCTATGGGATTAGTGTTGATTTACGTGCGTTTTTGCCGCACATAAAATATAAGAAACTGTCTCGGATAAAGTTTCCGCAGACAGTTTCAAGATATTTTCAAAATTAGTTTTTCTTGCTTTCGATATAGCTGATGGCGTCACCGACAGTGGCGATTTTCTCAGCGTCTTCATCGGGGATCTGGATATCGAACTCTTTTTCAAACTCCATGATAAGTTCGACAGTGTCGAGAGAGTCTGCACCCAAATCGTTGGTGAAGCTTGCTGCGGGAACTGCCTCAGAGGCGTCAACACCGAGTTTTTCAACGATAATCTCAACAACTTTAGATGAAATTTCTGACATGATAAAAATTTTTTAGTTTAACATTCTTTATGTTTAGGTAACTCCCGTCACAAAAGGCGGGGATTATAACAAGCCTTACAACAACTTCTAAGGCATGGTAAAACATATTTTTTGCAAAGTTATAATTTTTTAGATTAATTTTGTCATGTTTTAAATACTTTTTTGACCAATAAATAATTAATGCGCTGATTATGATAAATATAGCGATATTCGCATCGGGTTCGGGCACAAATGCCGAAAATATAATACGTTATTTTTCAGCCGATAATGGTGTCTCGGTGCCTCTGGTGCTCTGCGACAAGCCCGGTGCCGGAGTGCTCGACCGCGCACGGTCTTTGGGTGTCGACACCTTTGTTTTCACCCCCGCACAGATGAGAACGCCGGGTTATCTGCTCGATGTAATGGCCGGGTACCGCATAGATTATGTCGTGTTGGCCGGGTTCCTCCTTTTGGTCCCGTCAGAGATTGTCGAGGCATACCGTGGTCGCATAGTCAACATACACCCGGCGCTTCTTCCCTCGCACGGCGGCAAGGGCATGTATGGCGACCGTGTGCACCGTGCCGTCATAGAGGCCCGCGACAAGCAGTCGGGCATAACCATACACCACGTAACCGAGCGGTATGACGACGGCGCCAATATCTTTCAGGCCACCGTCGACCTCTTGCCCGACGACACCCCCGAGTCGCTTGCCGCGCGCATACACGCCCTCGAATATGAGCATTTCCCACGCGTTATCGAAAGCGAGATAAAACGCATATTCCGCCTCTTGTGATGCCTTTATCCGCTCTGCGGGTCTTGCTGCTTTTGCAAAAGAGACTTTCCGCCTCCTTGGCTTAGGGCTGACGGAGGTGATATGTGCGGTCGATAGTTGTCAACGGTAAAAAGTTTTGCTGCCGACATGAAATTTTCGTATCTTCGTGTCATCGCTTTAGCAGGAAAATCGAGCAACGCGATCTCGGCCGACAAATTTATTTTGTCGTCTGCAAAAATGGCACCGTTATTGCAAAGAAATTTTCCGGGAATAATTTTTGAATCGACACTTTTATGAACCATTTTCGGGATGGTGAATGGAGGTAAAAATTGGCCGGAATGTTTTACGATACATGCAGATGAAATTTAATAATAAAGGTTTAATTTTAAAATTAATTGATATGAAAAAACATTTTCTCCTTGCGTTTGGTACGCTTTTGATGGTTTTCGCAACAGTAAAGACCGCGTCGGCACAATATGGCACTGCGGCCTCTGTAAACCTTGGCGGATATATCGGTGTTGGCGTCAAGCACTTTATCACCGAACGGAGTGCGTTGGAGTTTGACTTCGATTACAACTTCAGACATCATGCCCCGATGGTTGTGGCGTTGTATCAATACCACATACCCTTGGTTGACAACCTTAACCTCTATGCCGGCGGCGGTATCAATGTCGGTGCACGCAATGTGGGCAAGAACAGGTCGACCAAATTCGCTTTCGGTGTCGATCCCAACATAGGTTTCGAGTATGACTTCCGTGGCACACCCATAGCCTTGGCGCTCGACTATCGTCCGGCCATCAACTTCACCACAAAGGCCATGTGGGATCAGGCTGCCCTTAGAGTACGCTTCAAATTCTGACAACTGCCATAATAAATTAAAGGGCGACATTGTGTATGTCGCCCTTTAATTATATCCACGCGCTATCGTTGCCTTGCCTGCCATTCCCGGCTTTTGTCGAGTCGTCTTACGCACAAGCATTCCGGCCATCCCCGGTTCCTGCCATGCGTTTGTTCAGTACCCGACATACGAGTGCCGCGTTTGCTTTGCCGTTATCTCTGCCCGGTCATCTCTTGCACCACCCCGGCCACCCGTTCCATTAGCCATTTGGGTGTCGATGTGGCGCCGCATATACCTATCGACGATGCCCCATCCAACCATTGCGGCTCTATGGCGTCGGGCGACTCTATCTTATATGTGTGCGCGTTTACCGACCGGCATATACGATAGAGGGCGTTGCCGTTGGAGCTCTCTGCGCCGCTCACAAAGAGCACCGCATCAAACCGCGATGCGAATTCCTTGAGGTGTTCATAACGGCTCGACACCTGCCGGCATATCGTGTCTTTTATTATGACGTCGCCATTGTCTCGTCCTCCGGGCACCATGTCGTAAATGGCACGGCTTACCTGATCGAACAGCTCGGGGCTTTTGGTCGTCTGCGATATCATGTATATTGGCTTGCCCGGGTCGACATCGTTGTGCAGATCGTCCACCGACTCTATCACTATGGCCTTGTCGTCTATCTGGCCGGTCAGTCCCACCACCTCGGCATGTCCCTTCTTGCCCAGTATCACCACCTGTCCGCCGCGCGGCTCCATTATGTCCCACGCCTCTCTTGCCAACTTCTGCAACCGTGCCACCACAGGGCATGTGGCGTCTATCAGCCTTACGCCCGCCGCCCGAGCCTTTGCAAACAATGCCGGAGGCGCACCATGGGCGCGTATAAGTACCGAGCAGCCATTAAGCCGGTCCAGTTCGTTTTGTGTGGCCCTGTGCAGGCCTAACTCCTCTAACCGCTCCATCTCCATGCGGTTGTGCACAATATCGCCCAATGTATATACCGGCTCACCTCCGGCAAGACTCTCCTCGGCCTTGCTTATGGCGCCGACAACCCCGAAGCAGAAGCCAGACTTTTCGTCTATCTCGATAATCATACCCTCAACCTATCTTCTCCTTAATCATTTTTTCAAACCACTCCATCTGTTGAGAGACGGTCATGTCGCTGTTGTCGAGTATAATGGCGTCGTCGGCACGTCTGAGCGGACTTTCGGCGCGCGTCTGGTCTATGCGGTCGCGTTCCACGACATTGCGGCGCACCTCTTCGAGCGACACGTGTTCGCCTTTTGCCGTCAGCTCTTTGTAACGACGCAACGCCCTTACATCGGCATCGGCCGTCATGAATATCTTGAGCTCGGCTTGCGGAAACACCGTGGTGCCAATATCACGACCGTCCATCACAATGCCTTTGTTGAGGCCCATGGCCTGTTGCATGGCCACCAACCGCGCCCTCACCTGAGGTATGGCACTCACATGGCTCACAAGGTCACTCACCTCTATGGAGCGTATTGCAGACTCGACATTCTCGCCGCAAAGCATAAGGTCGCCTGCCTTGCGTTCGTCGTTATATTCGAAAGACAGCTCTATCGATGGCAGAGCCGCGCATAGAGCCTCGGTGTCTATGGTGCCGCCGTCGGCAAGGTTGTGTCTCAGTGCCCAAAGGGTGACACCGCGATACATGGCTCCCGTGTCTATGAAAATATAGCCCATCCTGGCGGCTATGGCCTTTGCAAACGAACTTTTGCCGCACGACGAATAACCGTCTATGGCGATAATGATCTTCTTCATTGTCATATCTTTACCGCCTCAGTTACGGCGGATATTATTGCAAGCAGGCCTAGCACCGTTATCAGTGTGCCTGCGATTCGGTTAAGCATCACAAGGTGACGCGGACGGAACCTTTTGCGTAACAGGTCTATCGAGAATGTCAATACAAACCACCATGCCGACGCCCCGCACAACACCCCCAACACGGTGAGTGCACCCATGGCAGGCGACAACCCGCCTTTGTCGATGCCCACAGAGCTGAAAAGGGCAATGAACACCAATATGTATGCGGGGTTTGTAAGTGTCAGAAACAGGGTCGATATGTAATCTTTCAAAATCTTTTTTCGTCCCGTGCGGTTGTGGCGTATGTGCACCTTGGTCTTTTTGAAAAATATGGATATCCCCATGCCCACTATTATCAGCCCTCCTATCACGGTGAGCAATGTCATGCGGCTCTCTATGAACGACATCACCAACGAATAACAAAACAGTGCTATCGATGCGAACAGAGAGTCGGCGGTGGCGGCACCCAACCCCGAGGCAAAACCAGACCGGAATTTGCCCGACAGGGTGCGTTGTATGCACAAAACCCCGATGGGCCCCAACGGGATAGAACCCATAAGCCCCATCAGGATGCCTTTTATGAAAAACATGAAATCCATATCCTTATGAAGACAAACGCTCGCAGAAGCCGCTCTATTGTATCTTCATCTTCTGTCCAAGCCCCCTCGGAGCCTGCTGCCCGAAATCTTCCCCACAAAGATACGATATTTTTACGAATATCTGACATGCCGACTTATCCTTGTCAACAATGTATTGACGGCACTGCAGTTATTTTGCCGGCACTGCCTCCGGCGGCCCTTTCGGGGGAGGGGTCACGGACCCCGTTTTGATATTTTTGAGGACAAGCTAATGGGAAAGTACGATCATATCGCACTTCATCGGCATCACTGAACAAATATAAGGTACTCCGTCAGACTTCCCCCGTATGGTTTGTCACAACAGGTTTTGACTCGTCATATTTACATGGTGGGTGTTACGTGTCAAATGTTTTTGTGCTCAGTCGACTTCTCTTCAAACATACGGCGAGGCACAAACCTCAACAGTCAGCCACTCCTTGGATTGTGGGGAGCATAATCATTTCCCGATGCAGCATATTTACATCACTGATTATCAGTGACTATTCATTTTAATCGGTA
>CAMRVW010000051.1 GCA_947054185.1 uncultured Rikenellaceae bacterium
GGACCGGAGCCGGCGGTGGGCTCGGGGGGGTGGTGAGGCGGGGTGTGAGCGGGATTAATTCACTGACCTATATTTTGCTGTTCGGGGTTGCGGCCCGCCGTGGGGGGCGGCTCGGGGCCGCACGGGACTCCTTGGGTCGTCCCGTTTTACAAGGGAAAGTATGCGGTTTCGTTCCTCGGCCGTTTTGCGGGGAGAAATCCTGCCCGACACACCTCCATCCGCCCAACCAATAACCTCGCACAACCGACCAGAGATCCACCGATTTTTTGCCCCCGCAGGCCATCAGAAAGGTGTCCGCGACACCCAAAGAACCAAATAATTAATCATTGGCGGACACAACGCACGCTAAAACCGTAACATTTACTGTCGCCATTATACACGTACAAATCGCCGCTGTGGAAGCCCATTCGATATGCATTGACAGAATCATGCACAACTGATGACCAACAGACACCCCACATACCCATTTCGCGCAACGAACCGTACAAATCAGGATAGAGGAAACCGACAGCGGGAAACTCCAACTTCTTGGAAGTATCAGTTTTTAGTGTCAAGGTGATATAACCATAGTCTGAGGATGTCCATCCGCCGTGCCATCTTTTGCCGCTCAGCCCTTATTGTCTGCCGCCCTGTCTCCACACCCTTTCCGCGATGGTCATGGCCCTTGTTTGAATATCATTCAGGCACAAAGCTTCATGGGCCGAAAACAGATATGTCATAAATGTGTAAGACGCATGTCGAAACACATTTATGACATTACCCTCTTAGCCTTTGCTCTCAAAAATATCAAACCGGGGTCCGAGACCCCTCTGTGACCCCTCCCCTGGAAGGGCCGCCGGAGGCAGTTCCCGCAAATCATAAAGGAGGCAGTTCTCGCAAATCAAAACGGCAGCTCCAACAAAGCATAATGGATGCAATGCATGAAAAAAGCCGTCTCTTTTAAGAGACGGCTTTTTCAAACACCGGTAATAAATTACTGTTGTTGTTTCTTTTTATCGTAATGCTTCTGATAGCGGCTCATAAACTTATCAACGCGTCCTGCGGTGTCGACCAGTTTCATCTTACCCGTATAAAAGGGGTGTGATGAACTTGAAACTTCGACTTTGAAAACGGGATAGGTTTCGCCATTCACTTCAATCTCTTCTTTTGTCTGAACGGCGGCCCTGCACAAAAACGTCGTGTCGTTCGACATGTCTTTGAACGCCACAATACGATAATTTTCGGGGTGAATACCTTTTTTCATTGTGCTGTTTTTATAGTTTTCCGCCGCAAAGGTAATCAACTTATTTCAACTGCCAAAATATAAGACGTAAAAAAGATACAATTACTTTGCGGAGACAGATATTCCTTGCAGATATGCGTCTATCGCCGCGGCCGCTTTTCGTCCCGCACCCATGGCCAGTATCACTGTGGCCGCACCTGTTACCGTGTCACCGCCGGCGAATATGCCGGGCCGTGAGGTGGCGCCGTTGTCGTCGGTGGTTATGCAGCCGCGCTTGTTGGTCTCCAGTCCGTCAGTGGTCGATGCTATCAGCGGGTTGGGCGATGTGCCCAGTGCCATTATCACCACGTCGCACTCTATGTCGAACTCAGAGCCCGGCACCTCCACGGGTGAGCGTCGGCCCGAGGCGTCGGGCTCGCCCAGCTCCATGCGTATGCAACGCAGACCCTTGACCCATCCGTTGTCGTCGCCTATCACCTGCACGGGGTTGGTCAGCATGTTGAACTCTATGCCCTCCTCTTTGGCGTGGTGCACCTCTTCGCGACGTGCGGGAAGCTCGGCCTCGCCGCGACGGTATATTATGGCGGCTTCGGCGCCCAGACGCTTGGCCGTGCGCACCGCATCCATGGCCACATTGCCGCCGCCCACCACAGCCACGCGTCTGCCGGTGTATATGGGGGTGTCGTAAGAGTCGTCGTATGCATGCATAAGGTTGGCGCGCGTCAGAAACTCATTGGCCGATACCACGCCGTTGAGATTCTCGCCGGGTATGTTCATAAAGCGCGGCAACCCTGCGCCCGAGCCTATGAATACGGCCTGATAGCCCTCCTCGTCCATGAGGGAGTCGATGGTGACGGTGCGGCCGACAACCACGTCGGTCTCTATCTCGACACCGAGTCTGCGCAGGTTTTCTATCTCGTGAGCCACCACCCCCTGCTTGGGCAGCCTGAACTCGGGTATGCCGTATTCAAGCACCCCTCCGGCCTTATGCAGGGCTTCGAATATCTTGACTCTGTAACCGGCCTTGGCAAGGTCGGCGGCACATGCCAGCGAGGCCGGGCCGCTGCCCACCACTGCCACCTTGTGACCGTTGAAAGGGGCACATTTTATATTGACCGAGCCGGTGGTGTGTCCCCAGTCGCCTATGAAACGCTCCAGCTTGCCTATGGCCACAGGCTCCGACTTGACGCCGAGTATGCACGAACCCTCGCACTGGTTTTCTTGCGGACACACACGTCCGCACACCGACGGCAGCAGCGAGTCTTCGGCTATGACCGCGGCCGCGCCTGCGAAGTCACCTTCGTTTATCAGGCCTATGAATCGTGGTATCTGAAGCGATACTGGGCAGGCCGCCACGCAACGCGGATTCTTGCATCCCAGGCAGCGGCTCGCCTCCAGACGTGCCTCGCTCTCGTTATAACCGTAACATACCTCTTCAAAGTTGGTGGCTCTTACGGAAGGCTCTTGTTCACGCACGGGGGTGCGCGGTATCTTGTTTGCCATAGTCTATTTCGGTTTTATCGGTTAAGGTGTACGATTGCCACACCTGTCACTCTTATTGTTTCCGGCACCGTGTGTTTACGGGTGCCGGATTGATTGTTATTATCGTTACGTCAGTTACGGCGTTTACTTAAAGTACAATATTAATTAAATGCGACTAATAATTTTATAGTCAGTTTATTATGTGCGTTTAATTGATCTTGTGCTTTAATGCAGCCCCACCTTGCATTTATGTCCTGCCAAGGCCTCTTGCTCGGCTTTGGCTTTGCGGCTCTCGATGGTACGGTATTGGGCCTGACGTCGCATGGCCTCGTCGAAGTCGACCTGGTGACCGTCGAACTCGGGCCCCTCCACACAGGTGAAATAGGTCTTGCCGCCGACCGTCACACGGCAGGCGCCGCACATGCCGGTACCGTCGACCATCAGCGAGTTGAGGCTGACGATGGTCTTGATGCCGTACTTGGCGGTGGTGAGGCAGACGAATTTCATCATAATCATCGGGCCTATGGCAACCACCACATCATAGCTTTTGCCTTGTGCCACCAACTGCTCGAAGAGCTGGGTGACAAGGCCGTGGAAACCCTCAGAGCCGTCGTCGGTGGCAATGTAAAGGTTGTCGGCCACGGCGCGCATCTCATCTTGCATGATAAGCAGGTTCTTGCTCTTGGCACCCACTATGACGTCGGCCTTGACACCCTGCTCGGACAACCACTTGACCTGCGGATAGACGGGAGCGGTGCCCAGACCGCCGGCAATGAACATGATACGTTTGTTTTTAAGCTCTTCGATGTTTTCATATACGAACTCTGATGGGCGTCCGAGCGGGCCGGCGAAGTTGGCGATGAACTCACCCTCCTCAAGGGCGCATATACGTGCCGACGATGCCCCCACCACCTGTGTCACTATGGTGACGGTGCCGCGATCGTTGTCGTAATCGCAGATGGTGAGCGGCACACGCTCGCCGCGCTCATCGACCCTGACTATGACGAATTGTCCGGGACGTGCCGAACGGGCAACGCGAGGCGCCTCCACGTCCATAAGGCAGATATTTTCCGCCAGCATCTTTTTCTTTGCAATCTTAAACATAGTGTCTGTTTTGTTTCGGCACGTTCGCACCGTCGTGTATAAATAGCGTTAATTTTAAGTCTGTCTCTCTCGTGTCCCCTTGCCGGTTATTTCACATTGCCTGTGAGCCTCAGTTTGAGCACCGGGTCGGTGGGGTCGTTTGTTACCAGTGTCACCGACTCGCTCAGCCGGCCTTTGCCTGTGGGTGTCACCGTCACATCGGCAAAGGCGCTCTGGCCCGGTTCGAGGCTCTTTCTGTCGAGACGGCAGCTTGTCTGCGACGATGAGCAGAAGACACCCACTATGTCGAGACGACGGCCTCCGCCGTTGGTTATGGTGAAGCGGTGGTCGTTGCGGCTGCCCACGCTTATGTCGCCGAAATAGCGAAACCGCGACGACGGGTCGGCACGAGGCACCGATATGCGCTGGTCGGACGTGAGCGATGTGAAATCGGGAGTCGATACGCCCTCGCCCTTTATGGTGGCCACGGTGGCGCCGTCGACCTTGAGCGTTATGCGCACCGTGAAAGGGGCGTAAACGGGGTCGCTCTTAAGGTCGTACGTTACAAGGAGCTGGCCGCGTCCTTTGGCCGGCAGTACCGACGGTGCGTTCACCGACAGTCTGCCGTCCGGGGAGGCCTCTGCCGAGATCTCGACGGGTCGGTCGCTGGGGTTGTATAATCCCAATGTCTTGGTATGGCGGTAACCGACGGGTATGTTGCCGAACCAGACGGAGTTGCTCTCTCCCCGGAGCGATGAGGGGGTGAAGACGACGGGGTAATCGTCGGTAATCTTGTGCGGGCGTCCCTCGACGGTGCCGGTGATGGTGACAATGTCGGTCGAGCGGCGGTCGTTGCTTATAAGATATACATCTTTCCTGAAATATCCGGGTCTGTCTTTGGGGTCGAACGTAATTTTCATGCGCGCCTCTTTGCCCGGCATAAGGGGCGCCTTGTCGTAAACGGGGGTGGTGCATCCGCATCCTGCCGACACGAAGTTGATGACATAGGGGCGGTCGCTTGTGTTGCGGTAAGAGACGGTGCATGTGACAGGGCCGTCAACCTCTTTTATAGTGCCGAAATCGTATATCTGCGGGGTGAAGACGATCTGACCCGACGGGCGGTTCTGTGCCCATGCAGAGAGTGACAGTGTCGCCGATAGAAGTATCAGTATGAGAGACCGGGCTTTCATGATATGCTGTTTCGTCGTGGTTTTATTTGTGCTTGTGTTGCGGTATCTGCCTCCGCTTTGAGTTTGCGAGGGGCTCTTATTTGTCTATCACTCCCGAGCCGACAAGCTCGCCGTCGTCGGCATACCAGGTGGCGAACTGTCCGGGGGTGATGCCGCGTTGCGGGGTGTCGAACACCATGTAAAGGCCCTCGGCGGTGGCGTAAAGGGTGCCGCTCTGGAGGGGCTGGCGGTAACGTATGCGCATCATGTAACGGCGCCTTTGTCCTTCCGACAGTCGTTGTGAGGCTCTTATCCAGTGCGTTTGGCTCTCTGCCATGAAGAGGGCGCGGCGCAACAGCCCCGGGTGAGAGTGACCCTGGCCGGTGTATATGATGTTGCCGACGGTGTCGGTGGCTATGACGAAGAGCGGCTCGGCCTTGCCTCCGACACCCAACCCTTTGCGCTGGCCCACGGTGAAGAAGTGGGCGCCGTTGTGGGTGCCGACCTTTCGTCCGTCGTCTGTGGTGTATCGGTAAGGCTCCGACAGGGCGGGCAGGAGTGACGGGTCGACGGTCGAGCTGTCGGCGGTAAGGTCGGGGCTGAGCGGCGCGGTTCCGTAAAGCGGGCTTTGGGCATCTATCTCTATTATGTCGCCGCATTTTGCCTTTAGCTTCTGTTGCAGGAACACCGGCAGGTCGACCTTGCCCACGAAGCAGATGCCTTGCGAGTCTTTGCGTTCGGCGGTGGCAAGGCCCGTGAGGGCGGCGATGCGTCTGACCTCGCTTTTTTCAAGGTGACCTATGGGGAAGAGGGCGCGCTCCAGCTGCTTTTGCGAGAGCTGGCAGAGGAAGTAACTCTGGTCTTTGCCTTTGTCGAGGCCGGCCAATAGGCGATAAGCGGTTGTGCCGTCGGCTTCGGTGACCTCGTCCTTGCGGCAATAGTGACCTGTGGCCACATAGTCGGCACCAAGTTTGAGGGCCTCTTCGACAAAGGCGTCGAACTTGATCTCGCGGTTGCACAACACGTCGGGGTTGGGGGTGCGTCCGCGTTCGTACTCGTCGAACATATAATCGACAACCCTTTTGCGGTATTGCTCGCTCAGGTCGACGAAATGAAACGGCAGGTCGAGCTTGCGGGCCACCATCTCGGCGAAGAGGCGGTCGTCTTCGTATGTGCAACTGCCCGAGAGTGTGCCCTCGGTGTCGTGCCAGTTGCGCATGAAGAGTGCAACCACGTCATAACCCTGCTCTTTGAGCAGGTATGCCGCAACACTGGAGTCGACACCGCCCGACAGGCCTATAACAACCCGTTTCATATTGAGTGAATTATATTTGTTAAGCAAAGGTAATCTTTTTTGGGAAAAATGTCGCCGATTTCGATAAAAATGTCGTGAAATGTCGGGCGGGGTGTCAGATAAAAAACCGTTCGGAGGCGGGACTGTCAGTTGTCGAACCTCCGAACGGTTTTTGTGCGGATGAAGGGAATCGAACCCCCACGGCTTGCGCCACCAGATCCTAAGTCTGGCGTGTATACCAATTTCACCACATCCGCTATTTGGGGCAAATATAGGGCATTTTTAGTTATGTTGCAAATTGTGCGATGCGTTTGTGTTTTTACGTTTTATTATTATTGCACGTAACAGTTTGAAAAAGAAGTATGTCGCAGCAAGAGTTATTGTCGCCGATGCGCCCGGGGGAAGCTGTGTGCGGTGGCTTATGAACAGTCCGGCAATGAGTCCGACGATGGTGACGGCCACCGCTCCCGTCACTATACGGGAGAATCGGCGGGCGAAGAGGCCTGCGATGAGCGGCGGTATGGTAAACAACGACACCAGCAGCATCACACCTATCAGTCGTATTGTTATCACCACCGATGCGGCCACCACCGACATCATGACGGCGTTGACAAGGCGCACCGGCATCTTTTGGGTGGCGGCAAACTCGGGGTCGAAGGCGATGTACATGATGGAGCGTCCGAAAAAGAGGAACAGGGCCACGAGGATCAGTGCCAGCAGCCCGCTCCACCACAGTAACGGTTTTGTGATGGTGAGTATGGAGCCGAAAAGGAAGCTCATAAGGTCGGGCGTGTAACCGGGGGTGAGGAATATGAATATTATGCCTGCCGCCATACCTAACGCCCACAGCACACCTATGGCAGAGTCTTCGCGCACCCCTCCCTTTGCCGTGAAGGCGTCGAGTCCCAGGGCCGAAGCCACCGAGAAGAGCAGCGCACCCAAGAGGGGGTCGAAGCCTGAAAAGCAGGCCAGGCCGATGCCGCCGAACGAGGCGTGAGTGATGCCGCCGGTAAGGAACACCAGTCGTCGGGCAACGATATAACTGCCTGTTATGCCGCACACCACGCCGCACAACAGCGAGGCTGTCAGGGCGTCGCGCATGAAGGCAAACTGCGATATGTCGGAGATGAATTCGAACATCTTTATGTGTTGGTTTGTATGGTGCGTTTTTGGTTGTGTCTTGCGGGGCTGAGGCTTTTGTGCCGGCGGGGTTGGTGCTGTAACGGGCGCGCCTCGCGGTTGGCGGGAAATCCCCCCGCGGAGGGCCGCACCATAATGACACTTGGACACGATTGTTAAGCGCATCACCTCTTGCATGGCTTTTGTTGCGGCAGGTTTTCGCTCCGGCAGGCTTTTGTGCCGACAGTTTCCCGCTCCGGCAGGGCGGCTGAAGTATGAAGCCGCAACGGGCCGACCCTCCCCCCGCGGAGGCCCGTAACCCCGCAGAGTAATATATAGTTCAGTGCCTTAAGCCCGCTCCAGCCGCACATCACCTTACCGCCTTGCCCCCGCAGGTTCGGCCCGAAGTTCTCCACGCCCAAATCATATCCTTCGCAGTCTCCGCGCTGCTCTCCGTAATGTCAAGAGCACGGTTCCCTGCAAAGGTAATGCTTTTCTCGAACAATGGCAATGGGGTGGCCGTAACGAATTTCGGGCAGACGATGCGCGTCTGCCCGAAAAGATAATTTGAAGCCGTAAATGCTAAGATTGTGTCGACATTTGGTCGTCGTCTGCGAACATGTCGTGTATCATTTGGTCGATGCGGGCAAGTTGCTCGTCGCCGCAACACACGAACATTTTCATCAGCTCATCGTCGCTTGCGTAAATAACGGCTTTGTCATGTTCATAACCGGAGGAAACTTCAACCATAGGCAAATAGTTTTTATTGTTTTTAAAAGGCGGCGGTATTTTCCGTTCCGCAATTATAGTAAAAACGGCAAACATCTCTTTTTATTGTCCCGTGTGAGAACGAAGTGTTTGCCGACAGACAAACAGATTTTACGGCGATATGTCAACGACCTGTGCCGTAAGCCTTTCGCAGCTCTTTGGCCAGTGTCCACACGTTGCCTCGGTATTCGCTGCCGAGGGTTTTTCTCAGGCGCGCGGGATAGACTCCGTTGGTGAGAAACACCACATAGAGGTCGAGGACTGGGTCGCACCAGAAATATGTGCCGGTAAAGCCGGTGTGGCCGTAAGATGTGGGTGCGTACGGATGTTTCTTGAGCTTGTCGAAACCCAGCCCGCGTGTGATGCGTCCGCCGGGGGCCATCTGCTCGGAGGTGAACAGGTGCAGCACCTCGGGTTTTATTATCCGTTGTCCCTTCCATGTTCCGTCAGAGAGAAACATCTGACAGAGCGCGGCCACGTCGGCGGCGTCGGCAAAGAGTCCTGCGTTGCCGCACACGCCTCCCAGGGTGGCGCAAAACTCGTCGTGCACATATCCGCGTATGGTGTCGCGGCGCATCGTCATGTCGTATTCGGTGGGGGCTATGTGGTCTATAGAGCTCCATTCCAGCGGCCTGTAACCTATGCGGGTGAGTCCCATGTCTCGGTATATACGCTCCACATACTCGTCGAGCGGTTTGCCGCAGCTGGCCTCGACTATCTTTTGGAGGAAATAGAAGTTGAGGCAGCTGTAACGGAAATGACCGCGTTGTTCGGGTATGAACGAGGCCACCACCGCCGAGTCGATGGCCGGAATAAGCGACGGATATACCCACAGGCGTGGCGACACGGCAAAGAGGGTGGCACTGTCGGGATGGTCGCTCACATAGTGGCGGTTATATGTGAAGGTGTCGACCATGTATATGCGTGGCGCGACCTTGACGGGGTGCAGCGAGTCGGGTGCCGACCTGAGTATGGAGACGCTGTCGGTGAGCGATTTGCCCGTAAGCTCGCATACGTACACCACAGGAAACATGCCCGAGGTGTGGCGCAGAAGTTCGCGTACCGTAAGCTCTGCCACCGGAGTGTCCTTGTATTGAGGCACCACCGTGCCCAACTTGTCGGTAAGGCGCACCTGTCCCTCGCCGTAAAGACGCATGAGGGCGAGCGTCGTCGACATGACTTTGGTGAGCGAGGCCAGGTCGTAAAGGTCGGTGTCGACAACCTTGTGGTTGCCGTCATAGTCGAATGCGCCGACGCAGGTGGAGTAAATGGGCCCTTTTTTGGTGCCCACCACCAGTTGACCTCCGGGGAAGCGATGTTCGCGTACCCCTTTCTGCAGGAACTCTTTGAGCCTGCGTTCGGCACTCCCTCGCGACATTCCCGGGTCGGCAGGGTCGACGGTTTCGGCGGCGGCATGTTTGTGTCCGGGGGTTGAGGCGGCATATGTCATGTACGCACAGGCCGTCATGCCCAGGCAGAGCAGATATTTTAAAGGCAGATTCATGTTCGGTGGCTGTTAAAACCCGGGCAAAGTTAAGCAAATTAGCCTAAAGGTGGGCCTGGTGATGTAAAAAAGGGGCGCAGACGGCTCTCGAAGGCGGCTTTGTGATGACAAAAAAATTAAAATCAGCCTCTCCGATTTGCAGACTCGAAAAAAATGCTTACCTTTATTCAACCAATATTAACGAATATACATGGGTTTTAAAATAGACAAATCGGCTCGCGTTGCCGTGATCGGTTACGGCAGTTGGGCCACGGCCTTGGTCAAAATGTTGCTTGAGAACGAGCCCGAGGTGGGGTGGTACATGCGTAACGCCGATGTGGCCGACCATATATGCCGCAGCGGCAGCAACCCAAAATATCTGAGCGGTGTGCATTTCGACACTTCGCGTCTTAGGGTGTCGCGTGATATAAACGCGGTTGTCGCTTGGGCCGACATAATAGTCCTGGCTGCGCCGTCTGCATTTATAGAGACCACGCTGGCCGACCTTACCGAGCCGTTGGACGACAAATTCGTGCTGTCGGCCATAAAGGGCATAATACCAGAATATTACGTCACCATAGCCGAGTATGTCAACGAGCATTATGGCTTGCCGTTCGACAGGATAGGCATCATAACGGGTCCGTGTCATGCCGAAGAGGTTGCTTTGGAGCGTCTCTCTTACCTCAACCTGGTGTCGAAAAACGAGGATAACGCCCGTGTGTTGGCCGACAAGTTCGCCACCCCATATATCAACACCAACATATCCACCGACATATACGGCACCGAGTATGCCGCAGTGCTTAAGAACATATATGCCATAGCTGTGGGTATATGTCACGGGTTGGGTTACGGCGACAATTTCCAGAGTGTGCTTATTGCCAATGCCGCGCGAGAGATGAATCGTTTTCTCGACAGCACATACCCTTCCGAGCGCGACACCAACACCTCGGCATATCTTGGCGACCTTTTGGTGACATCTTATTCGCAGTTCAGCCGCAACCGCAGTTTCGGCATGATGATAGGAAAGGGTTATTCGGTACGCAGTGCGCAGATTGAGATGAACATGGTGGCCGAGGGATATTACGCCTCTTATTGCATAGAGCAGGTAAACAAACGGTATAAGGTGGACATGCCAATTGCCGAGACGGTGTATCGCATATTATATATGAACAAGAGTGCGGCGGCAGAGATAAAGACGCTCACAGGTCAGTTGCGGTAAGGTGTGGTGGGGGCTGCTTTTCGCGGTTGTTTTGTTCCGTCCGTTTGGAACCGGTTTTTTCATGGGCGGCCTTTTCATGACGGACGTGCGGCCTGTTTTGCGGCGCGGCAGGTGGGGGCTTTCAAGGTGGCGGTTTGATGAGGAGACGTTAAAAAACATAATATCATGACAACAAAACTGAAAGTATCGCTCGACAGGCTCGCCAAATTCGTGCCTGCGGAGGAGATTGCCGCACTTGCACCGCTGATGGATCGTTGCAACAAGACCCTTCACAAGGGTGACGGCAAAGGAAACGATTTCTTGGGCTGGATAAATCTGCCTTCGTCGATAACCAAAGAGCATCTTGCCGACATAAAGGCGTGTGCCGACGATTTGCGTGCCAAGTCTGAGGTTGTGGTGGTGATAGGCATAGGCGGCTCTTACCTTGGTGCCAAAGCCGTAATGGAGGCGCTCAATCCGACATTCGGAGCTTTTGACAGCCGCAAGGGTAACCCGTTGGTGCTCTTTGCGGGTCATAACCTGAGCGAGGATTACATGGCCGAGTTGCTCTCTTTCATAGAGAACCGTTCCGTGTCGCTGATAGTGATATCCAAGTCGGGCACAACCACAGAGCCGGCAATCGCCTTTCGCATATTGCGTGACCTGATGGAGAAGAGATACGGACGCAAGGAGGCTGCCTCGCGCATTGTGGCCGTGACAGACGGCTCGCGAGGCGCTCTGCGAACCCTTTGCGACAATGAGGGGTACAAGAGTTACATCATACCCGACAATGTGGGCGGGCGTTTCTCGGTGTTGACACCGGTGGGTCTGTTGCCGCTTGCCGTGGCCGGGGTTGACATTGAGGCGCTTGTTGACGGTGCCGCTCAGATGGAGCGTCAGACAGGTGTCGAGGTGCCTTTTGAGGATAACATCGCCATGCAGTATGCCGCCGCCCGTTATGCCCTTTACACCAGGCTCGGCAAGAAGGTGGAGCTTATGGTGTCGTTCGAGCCCAAGCTCCAGTACATGGCCGAGTGGTGGAAGCAGCTGTATGGCGAGAGCGAGGGTAAAGAGGGCAAGGGCATAATGCCTCACAGCGTGGTGTTCACAACCGACCTTCACTCTATGGGTCAGTACATACAAGAGGGCGAGCGCATAATGTTCGAGACGGTAATAAGCGTGGGTGCCCCCACGGGCAAGGTGACAATAGAGAGCGACCAATCCAACCTCGACGGTCTCAACTTCCTCGCCGGCAAGCGCCTCTTTGAGGTTAACCGCATGGCCGAGCTCGGCACCATGCTCGCTCACATAGACGGCGGAGTGCCCAACATAGCCATAAGCATAGACTCGATAAACGCTCAGACCATAGGCATGCTCATATATATGTTCGAGAAAGCCGTCGGCATAAGCGGATATGCCATAGAGGTCAACCCGTTCGACCAGCCCGGAGTCGAGGCGTACAAGAAAAACATGTTCGCACTGCTCGACAAACCCGGTTATGAAGAGGAGGGTAAAAAACTTAGGGAACGTATCGGGAACAAATAGATCCTGACGGCACTGCGGGTGTTGACGATGCGGGCACTGCCGTTATTTTGCTGATACTGCCGTTTTGTTTTGCTGAAACTGCCTCCGGCGGCCCTTCCGGGGGAGGGGTCTCAGAGGGGTCACGGACCCCCTTTTGATATTTTGAGAGCAAAGACTAAGAGGATAATGTCATAAATGTGTTTCGACATGCGTCTTACACATTTATGACATATCTGTTTTCGGCCCATTAGGTTGAATGCCTAAAGGATGTCAAACAGAGACCATGACCGCTTCGCAGAAGAGTGCAATAGCAACGCGGAAAACATAAACGGAAGCACTGCGGCAAAACACTAACGCAAAGTGGAGCGCCCGAAACCGAAACATGCACGGGCATCAATGTTGCCTGGAACAGCACAGGGTCGTCGGCTGCGGGTGCCACCCCGAGCGGCTCTTGGAACACGTCCACATATCCGTCCAATTGGAACAGCCATCCATGCCCCGAGGGTTACCGCCTGCCGACCAAAGCCGAGTTTGAGACTCTCATAAACAGCAGTACCGTCAGTCGTG
>CAMRVW010000052.1 GCA_947054185.1 uncultured Rikenellaceae bacterium
CCGATCTTGTCGAGGGGCTTTCGCTTGTTGGGAGCAGATATGCGTCGGTGTCTGACAATATCGCTTTGTGCTTTCGGGCGGGGGTTATGTCGTGGGGCTTTTGTTTGTTGGGAGGCAGTATGTTTCGGTGCCTGACAATGCCTCTTTATGCTTCGGGCGGGGATTCTGTTGAGGAACTTTAGTTTGTTGGGGGAGTGCAGGTATGTGTCGGCGACGGGCAATGTTATATACGTTTGGTGGGTCTTGATTGGATGGAGGGTGATTTGAGAGGCATACCGCCGCCACATGTGTCGCCCTGTTTACTGGTGTTGCCTGTCCGGGTCAAAACAAAAACGGTCGCAACACAGTTGCGACCGTCACTATTGTTGTTGTCTTTATTCGTGATGTTGCTCCATCGGCACCGACTCGTCTGCACCCCAATGGTCTCGTGAGGCTATTTTGAGCGGGTTGGCGCTTATCTCGTCGAATATGTTGCGGTTGCGGCATATATCTATGGCGCGATATATCGCCGAGCGGAGCGATGTCTCGTCGGCAATGTTCTTGCCTGCGATGTCGTAAGCCACGCCGTGGTCGGGACTTGTACGCACAATGTCGAGTCCGGCGGTGTAATTGACACCCTCTTCGCGGCTCAATATCTTGAACGGTATCAACCCCTGGTCGTGATACATTGCCAGCACGGCGTCGAATTTAAGATGGCTGCCATGTGCGAAGAAGCCGTCGGCGCCGTAAGGCCCGTATGCCTGTATGCCCTCGAAGCCGGCACTTTTGATTGCCGGAATTATTATCTCCTCCTCTTCGCGCCCGAGCAAGCCGCAGTCGCCTGCATGCGGGTTGAGGCTCATAACGGCGATGCGCGGCGATCTTATTGCAAAGTCGCGTATCAGCGATCTCTGCATCAGACGCAGCTTTTCGAGTATGCTCTCTGTGCTTATGCGTCCCACCACCTTGACGATAGGCTCGTGTATGGTAACAAGGCCTATTTTCACATTGTCGCTCACCATGAACATGAGCGGTGTTTTGCCTCCGAAGTTTGATGCGAAATATTCGGTGTGGCCCACGAAGTCGAACTGGTCGCTCTGAACGTTCGATTTGTTGATGGGGCATGTAACCACGGCATCTATGTTACCCGCTTCAAGGTCTTTCATGGCGGCGTTGAGTGCGGCCACGGCATACTGACCGGCCAAAAGCGTCGACTTGCCCACCTCTATCCGCACATTGTCGTCTATGCAGTTTATTATGTTGGGGTGCTTGGTCGATGCCTCTGCCGGCGAGGTTATCACATTGAAACTGAACGATGAATATTCGCCCATGTCACGTTTGTAAAAGCCGGCGGCCTTGTTGCTGCCATACACTATGGGGGTGCATAACTCGCATATCCGCGTGTCTGAGAGGGCCTTTATCATTATCTCGTAATTCACGCCGTTTATGTCGCCGTGCGTTATGCCTATTTTCAGTTTTTTCTCTGTCATTTATAGAATGTTTTTCTGTGTGATGCAAGGGGCCTGCAAAATAGTACACCCTTTATGGTACAAAAATAATCTTTTTTATCCGAAAAATAATCTTTTCTCCTAATTCTAATTACTGTCGAAAACATTCCATCGCATTGCCATAAGGTGTGCCGGTGGGGTTAAGTGCCTGGTTTGTAATGTATGTGCTGTCGTATGATATTGCGTCACCGCCCCGTCAAATCGTTCTTGTGCGGCCTGTTTTGTCAAATTAATTTCTTTTAAACAGTGATAAGTGAAAAAAAATATGTAACTTTATCTATTGATAATCGTTCAACAGATGTTCGGATGTTTATACGACGCCCGGCAATAAACGATAAATCGTAAACAGATAAAATAATGGTTATGAAAAACATCAGACGAATAATCACCGCCGCCATATTTGTAATGGGTGCGGTTACGACAGCCGATCTTTTTGCACAGACCAAGGTTGTGAGGCTCACTCGCTTTGAGGGAGAGAAACTGACAGGCGTGAAGATATCGGCACCTTTCAGAGTCGAGCTTTCGCAGGGTCAAAACGCCTCTGCGGTGGTCGAGATAAACGAAGAGCTTGAAAAAGATCTCGTGTTTGAAAATCGCGATGGAGTGGTGTGCGTCGGGTTCAAAACCGACAAGGGCAACCTTGGCATATTCGGCAGCTTTGGTAATGACAATAACCGCAAACGCTTTGATGGCAAACACCTTGTGGCGCGCATTACGGTCAACGATCTGCGTCAGATGAGTCTCTCTGTGGGCGCCGCTGTCGATGCCAAGACCACATTCAAGGTCGACGACAGCTCCATATCGCTCAGCTCGGCCTCATCTGTCAATGGCATGACCTTGAAAGGCAACGATATAAAGTTGGATGTCTCTTCCGCCTCGTCGTTCAATGCCGCCTCTGTCTCTTGCGATGACTTTGATGCCGATATCTCCTCTGCCGCCGGTGTGCGCATCGGTAAGCTCGCGGCCAAAGAGGTCGGTTTCGCTGCCTCTTCGTCTGCTTCGGCAACAGTTGATGTGACGGCTCAAGAGGTCAAATTATCCACCAGCTCGGCAGGTCGCATAACGGCGTCGGGCACGTGCGGTTCGTGTCAGATCAAAGGCTCCAGCGGGTCGAATATATCGGCAGGCAGCCTGAAGGCAAATGCCGTCGACGCCTCGTTCTCAAGCGGTTCGTCGGGTGAAATAACTGCAAGAGAGACCTTGGCAGCCTCTATCTCGAGCGGCGGCAAGCTTACCTATAAAGGGTCGCCCAAGATTACATGCAAAAGCGTCTCTTCAGGCGGCAGCCTTGTGCAGGCGTCTGCCAAATAGCTTCTTTGCCGGCACGGCAAACCGATATGACCGCCATGACATATAGCCGTGGCGGTCGTTTTTATGGCGGCCAAAAGCACCGTGTATATCTTTCGGTGCACTCGGGTAATAAGCCTCCGCATTGTATCTTCCGTCCGACGAAAATACAATGGGTTGCGGTTAGTGATTAAAAAAAATAGTAACTTTATCCCATCTGAAACGTTTAACGATAAAGAGTTCATCTATACGTTAACCCGAAAAACCTTACAGATATGAAAAACTTAGGAAAAACAGTTGTCATCGCTGCGGTAATGGTTGTGGTCACTATGGCATCGTCATCACTCTTTGCACAACGTAAGGCGGTGAGGCTTACCCGTTTTGTGGGTGAAAATATTACGGGGGTCGATATATCGGGTCCCTTCAGGGTCGAGATCTCGCAGGGAAAGAATACCTCTGCCGTGGTTGAGATAGGCCCGGACAAAGAGCGTAATCTGGTGTTTGAAAATCGCGGAGGGGTGGTCGTCGTGCGATTTAAAAAGAGGATGTACAACCACTCCGGAATCAACACCGTCAGGGTCACCCTCCGCAAGTTAGAGAGGCTCTCTCTGTCCGGAGCCGCGTCGGTCGACATGAAAACCCCTGTCAGCGCCGACCTGTGCAACATTGACATTGACGGAGCCTCGTCTTTGCGCGGTCTCGACCTGCGGGCCAAAAATGTTATTCTCGATGTTTCCGGTGCCTCTTCTGTCAATATAGGGTCTGTGAAAGCCGCCGGTGTTGAGGTCAATGTGTGCGGTGCCTCGTCGGTGGGGATGGACATGGACGTCACCTCTGGCTTTTTCAATGTCAGCGGAGCCACACGCACAAGGCTCTCGGGCACATGCGGCAAAGGCGTTGTCGGGGTGTCGGGCG
The DNA here is from genome assembly GCA_947054185.1 of uncultured Rikenellaceae bacterium. Classification (GTDB taxonomy): domain Bacteria; phylum Bacteroidota; class Bacteroidia; order Bacteroidales; family Rikenellaceae; genus CASDZP01. Next base: position 3,690 of record CAMRVW010000052.1, read on the forward strand.
GCTCGCAGGTGTTTGGCGGTTCGCTCGCGGTGTCGGATGCCGATGTCAGCGTAACAGGCGGTGCGTCGTGCAAGCTGACTGTAAAAAAGACACTTGACGCCTCGGTGTCGGGTGGTGGCAGATTCACCTATAATGGATCACCGACCATAAAATCACTTAACATATCTCCGGGCGGATATCTGCATCAAGGCTCCAAATAGGCCGCCCCATTAAAACGCCCGCCACAACGCATGTCGTGGCGGGCGTTTTAATGTATTATACTGCCATGTTCGGGTTTGGGATAGAGTCATCTTATCCGTATTTCGAACCGGATGCAGACATCCACGGAATGACTTCCGGAAATCCAAACGACGGAACGATAATTTTAAGGCAATTTGTTTTAAAAACAGACTAAAATTATTATTTTTGAAGTTATTATGAAATGGCGCATTATATTGCGATGGTCGTGATGCGACATATTTGTATGATAACTAAACGGTAAGGAGGGTATTGACTATGGATTTGCTATCGTTCGACATGTTCGACAACATTTTTACGATCTTCTCTGTGATCTCTATAATAGGCATCGTTCTCTATGTCACATTCATTGTGGGTGTGTGCAATCTGGCTTCGAGATATGGGCGGAGTGTGTTGTTGTGGTTGTTGGTTTCAATCTTTTTCACTCCTGCCATACCGATAATATATCTGCTTTTCTCGGGCGAGACCGACAGTCACAGACGTAAACGTATCATAGAAGAGGAGGTATGGAGACGGTCGTTGGACTATTTCAACACCAATCCCAACCAGATATACCAAGACCGCGTGGGGCAGGTGTGAGTCATATCGTATTGCAAAACAAGCGGAAAGATAGCCTTTCCGCTTGTTTTGTGTTATTCGGTGTAAACGCATGTCAATCGCCGAATGACGATGGGCAAGCCTCATTTTAGTTACGTGCCGCTTTTATGTGACAGCATCCGCCCCTTGTCGGCCTTTGCTTTTACGCTTCCCGCATTCGTCACCGGGGCCGGCGGTTTTTAGGAAAATTCCAAAGAGAGGCTGTGGTCGGATATCATCTTGCGCATGTTCAAAAGGGCGTACCTCATTCTGCCGAGAGCGGTGTTTATGCTCACCCCTGTCTGCTCGGCTATCTCTTTGAACGACATGCCCATATAGTGACGCAATATCACCACCTCTCTCTGTTCCACGGGCAGAAAGTCGACCATCTTACGCACATCCTCTTTGGTCTGTTCGGATATCAGTTTGTCTTCGATGTTTTTTTCAACCAACTCTTTGTTGTTCAGAATGGTGACATCGTTATCGGTTGAGACGAGCCCTTTCTGTTTGTTTACCCTGAAATGGTCTATGACCATGTTATGGGCAATTCTGAGCACCCATGACGAAAATTTGCCGTTGTCGGCATACTTGCCGGACTTGAGCGAAGAGATGATCTTTATGAACAGCTCTTGAAATATATCGTCTGCGGTGTTTGTGTCGCGCACCAATATCAATATGTAATTGTAAATTTTCTGCCTGTAACGTTCGATAAGTGTATTTATCGCCTCGTCGTCACCCTTGATATAGTTGTTTATCAAGACCTGATCTTCCAATGTATTGTAATTGACCATGGTTCTACCCTTTTTTGGTATTTTCGTTCTAATTATTTCAGAGTAGAAATCGGTCTATAGGCAAAAGTTTTGAGTTCTTACTAATGATTTTACTCTGCAAGTTTAATAATTAGATTTTAAAAATACAAATTTTTTATTTTATTCTTAAACCGCATTTTTGCGAATGCGCTGATTATTTCTCTATTATTTGGTGACAAATATTGTGCCATGCCAATATGACTGATAATCTTGTCTTCCGACGTTTCTGCATGAAAGGCTCTTCGCAGGCCTATGCGCATTGAAAGCTCCGTGTCGGCGCACATACGAAAAAGGGCATGACAAATTGTCACGCCCTTGTCAGATGGTGCAGATGCAATGTCAATACATCTTGGCCACGAACAGGTTTCGCCGTCCTAACTCCTCTTTTATTGCCACAAGGTCGGCAAGGCAAATGACGCCGGTGACAAATTTATACTCCCTGCTGTAATAGCGCTCCGTTATATCCTTGAACTTGAAGAGCTCTATGTCGTTGTCGTCCGAATACCTCACGTATAGTTTTATGTCGGTGTCGGCGGTGTATTCCATCTTGCGATAGAGGTTGCGCTTTTTGTATTCGTAACGGTAATCGTGGCTTCGGGCGGTTATGTCGCTCAATACCGACGAGCCTGTGGGGAAGCCGCCGGCGCCGCGTCCGAACATGAACTGCTTGTCGTAACATTCGCCCTTTATCACAACGCCGTTGAACTCGTCTTCAACGCTGTAAATATACTTGTCGGGCGGCACGAAACAGGGCAACACGCACATGGTGATGCTGTGGTCCGATATCTTCGACACATCGGCCAGCAGCTTTATGCGCGTACCCTTCTCTCGGGCGTAATTGATGTCGGCATCGCTTATCTTCGATATGCCGCAGTTTATCACCTTGTCGGGGTGTACGTATGTGCCGAAAGCATGTACCGTTATTATTATCAGCTTGAAAAGCGAGTCGAACCCGTCCACGTCGAAGGTGGGGTCGCTCTCGGCAAAGCCTAAATCCTGAGCCTCGCGCAGAGCCTGAGAGTAACTCTTGTGCTCGTTGAATATCTTCGACAGTATGAAGTTTGACGAACCGTTGAGTATGCCCTTGACAGACAAAAGCAGGTCGTTGTCGTAATACTCCTCAAGGTTGCGTATCACGGGTATGCTGCCGCATGCCGAGGCGTCATAGAGCAGGGCGGTGCCGGTTTGGCGTTGAAGCTCTATCAGCTCTTCCATGTGATAGGCGAGCATCTTCTTGTTGCCCGACACCACCGCCTTGCCCGCCTCGAGAGAGCGACGCACTATGCGGTATGACTCGTCGGCATCGTCAATCAGCTCGACAATCAGGTTTATCTCGGGGTCGGCAAATATCTCCTCAGGGTCGAATGTGAACATCTCGGCGGGGAGAGACCTCTTTTTGCTCTTGTTCCTGACGCATATCCTGACTATCTGCGCGTGTGCCGACACCGCCTTTTTCAATACCTCGTAAAGCCCCTGGCCAACGGTGCCGAAGCCGAAAAGTCCTATTTTTATGTTACCTGTCATCTCTTCCTTGTTAATGTTAATGAATAAAGCATCCGCCGGGGCCTTTTTAAAGGGCTGCATGTCTGGATATTATGCGGTCGAGTTTCTCATACTCTATCAGAAAGCCGTCGTGGCCGAACTCCGAGTCTATGACATGCATCGATGCGTTAGGTATGTGTCGGTGCAGCGTTTCGAGGTCGGCCAGCGGGAAGAGTATGTCTGAGCTTATGGCAACCACCGCCACCGACGCCTTTATGGAGGCCAGCGCCTTTTCGACACCCCCGCGCATCCGTCCCACGTTGTGCGAGTCAACCGCCTCGCTCAGACGTATGTAAGAGTATGCGTTGAAGCGTGCCGCCAATTTGTCGCCCTGGTAACGCTGATAGCTTGCGGCCCTGAAATCGCCCGTTTTGTTGGGTTCGTCTATCTCGGCCTGCGTGGTGTTGTATGCGGTGGCGCCGCGATAGCTCAGCAGGGCTATTGAGCGGGCGCACTTCAGACCCTCGGCGCCGGCAGTGTCGCTCTTCTGTCCGAACGTGCTGTCGCACCTTATGGCCATTCGTTGCGACTCGTTGAGCGCCACAACCCACGGCGATGCCGCCGCACAGGTGGCTATGAGCACCGCCTTTTGGGCGAACGATGGGTCGGCTATAAGCCACTCGACAGCCTGAAATCCTCCTATCGACGCGCCTATCAGCATCTTCACCCTCTTGATGCCTAAGCGCTCTGCCAGCAGCCTGTGCGCCTTGACTATGTCTCGCACCGTTATCTGCGGAAAAGTGCCGTAATATTGTGTGCCTGTTGAAGGGTTGACACTCAGCGGCCCTGTCGACCCATACTGCGACCCTATCATGTTGGCGCAGACTATAAAATAACGCTCAGGGTCGAGAAAACGCCCTTTCTCCACGGTGTGAGGCCACCACCGGGCCACATCGGAGTTGGCCGTAAGGGCGTGACACACCCACACCACATTGTCTTTGTCGGGCGACAGGGTGCCGTATGTGTGAAAGGCAATGTCCACCCCCGGCAGCACCTTGCCGCACTCCAGCTCGAACCGTTCGCCGTAATGATATATGTTCATGCTTCTTTTACTTTATTTTCTCGAACGAGGCTTCGAAATCGTCAATAAGGTCGTCGATGTGCTCTATGCCCGCCGATATCCTCAACATCGACGGCGACACCCCGGCGGCGGCCTGCTCTTGGGGCGACAGTTGGCTGTGTGTCGTCGCCGAGGGCTGTACTATCAGCGTCTTGCAGTCGCCCACGTTGGCCACGTGCGACACCAGTTTGAGGTTGTCGACAAACGTCACCGTCTGCTCCTTGCTGCCTTTGAGTGCCACCGAGAGTACCGCCCCGAAGCCGTTGTGCATATATTTGACTGCGTTGGCATGGTTGGGGTCGTCCTCCAGGCCGGGGTAAGAGACGCTCTCCACCAACGGATGGGCGGCGAAGTAACGGGCCAGCGCCAACGCGTTCTGTGACTCGCGCTCCACACGCAGCGACAGCGTCTCCAGGCCTATTATCATCTCGAACGAGTTGAACGGCGACAGGCAGGCACCCAGATCGCGTAACCCCTCGGTGCGACACTTGGTTATGAATGCCGCGCGTCCGAAGGTGTCGGTATATGACAGCCCGTGATAGCTGGGCGAGGGCCCCGTCAGCTGCGGAAATTTGCCGCCTGCCGCCCAGTCGAAGCTGCCGCCGTCGACTATCACGCCGCCCATGGCCGTGCCGTGGCCGCCTATCCATTTGGTCGCCGCCGCCGTCAATATGTCGGCACCCCACCTTAGCGGAGCGCACAGATAGCCGCAACATCCGAACGTGTTGTCGACCACCAGAGGTATGCCATGACCATGTGCCACTGCCGCCACGGCCTCTATGTCGGGTATCGAGAAGCCCGGGTTGCCTATGGTCTCGACATAGAGGGCGCGTGTGTTGTCGTCAATGAGCTTTTCGAGGCTGCCGGCCTTGTCGTTGTCGGCAAAACGCACCTCTATGCCCCAGTCGGCAAACGTGTGCTTGAACTGGTTGAAGGTGCCGCCGTAAACGAACGGCGAGCATACGATGTTCTGCCCCTTCTTTACAATGGTGGTGAGGGCCGTGAGCTGTGCCGCCTGTCCCGATGATGTGGCCACTGCCCCTATGCCGCCTTCGAGAGCCGCCACGCGCGCCTCAAAGGTGTCGGTGGTGGGGTTTGACAGACGCGTGTATATGTTGCCCGGCACTTTAAGCTCGAAAAGATCGGCGCCGTGCTGCGAGCTGTCGAACTGATAGCACACGGTCTGGTATATGGGCACCGCACGTGAGTTGGTGGCGCTGTCGGGCGCTTGTCCTGCGTGTACCTGAAGGGTTTCGAAGCGGAAATTATTCTTTGACATCTCTGTGATTTTTAGTTTGATGTGAACACACCTCTGCCTGTGATGAAAAACAGTCGTCCGTCTTTTGCGGCGGCAGATGCGTGTATGTTTTTTGATTTACGGACGTGGGTAAGTGATAACGCCCCGCGTGGAGGCGCAGATATTTAAACAGTGCCTATCGGCACATTCGCATTATGTGTGACGCGAAAATATACATCCGTTGTTTACGGTATTTGATGGCAAATGTATTAAATGATTCCGTTATTTGCAAGAAAAATGTTAAATTGCTGATTCGATAATGCGGTTTTGGAATACTAATGCGTTTAGTCACATGCAGTTATATGCGTAATTGTATTTAAGGAATGAAAACAGGCAGGGACATTATGATGATATACCCGCGCAAGTCGTTGAAAAATAACGGTTTTGAGTGGCTCAAAGAGGAGGGGCGCAAAGCGGGTCTTGATGTGTCGATAGAGCTTGACGACACCGTGTGCCTCGATATATCGGGCGGTGTGTCGCTGACCGTATCGGGGGTGTGTCGCCCTCTGCCCGACATTGTTGTGATGCGGTGTTACGATGCCCCTCTCTCGGCGGCTTTCGAGAGCCTGGGTGTGCGGGTTGTCAATACCACCGCCTCCATGACGCTCGCATATAACAAAGGGTTGACCCATGTGGCGCTCGCCTCGGCAGACATACCCATGCCCGACACGTTGTGGTCTGTGGCGCCAGATTACGATGCCGCCCGCAACAGGTTCGGTGCCCGCTTTGTGGTCAAATCGCCCGTGGGATCAAAGGGCGAGAAGGTGTGGCTGGTATCGTCTCGCCGCGATTACGATGCGGTGACGCCTCTGTGCGAGGGTGGGGTGGTGGCGCAACGCTATGTCGAAGAGTCGCATGGCAGCGATATGCGCCTGTGGGTGATAGGGGGCAGGGTGGTGGCCTCCGTACGCCGCATGGGAGGCGGTGACTTCCGTTCCAATTACTCCTTGGGCGGACGCATCGAGCCTTGCACCCCCACTGACAGACATGTCGCATTGGCCGAGGATGCCGCCGCCACGCTGGGGCTCGAATTCGCCGGGGTCGATATCATGGAGTCGCATGCCGGCCCCCTCGTATGCGAGGTTAACGGCAATGCCGGGTTCCGCTCGGTGTCGGCGTTGGGTACGGCCAATATCCCGGCTTGCCTGTTTGACTATCTGGCACGGGTGCGTTGAGAGACAGGTCTGTTTCAGGGCTTGTTTTTGTGGAAGAGAGCACAGGCATGTTGTTCTTATTCATATTTTTTGGATTCAGTGGTAATTTTTTAACTTTTCAAAAAACACCTGCATTGCCGCCGGAGAGGTTATCGGCACATCGCCGGTGCCTGCTGGCCGGACGCCGCTCAACCCTAAAAACAGAATCAATAGCTTCATTTGGTAAGGAATCATGAACCGAATCATTTTAATCTCAGTGTTAAGTATTTTAACATTCAATGTTATGGCACAGGAAAAGATAGTGCAGACTGCCGGGCGCACACAGCTCGGCGAGTTCGCTCCCAAGTTCGCGGAGCTCAACGATGATGTCCTCTTCGGCGAGATATGGAGCCGCACGGACAAGCTCGGTCTTCGTGACCGCAGCTTGGTAACGATCACCTCGCTTATCAGTCAGGGCATCACCGACAGCTCGCTGGGCTTCCATCTTCAGGAGGCAAAGAAAAACGGCATTACCCGCACCGAGATATCTGAAATCATCACGCATATCGGTTTTTATGCGGGTTGGCCGAAGGCTTGGGCGGCATTTCGTCTGGCCAAAGAGGTCTGGGCGGAAGACACGACCGGCGAGGATGCCAAGGCTGTCTTCCAACGCGAAATGATCTTCCCCATCGGCGAACCCAATACGGCGTATGCCAAATATTTCACAGGCAACAGTTACCTCGCACCGGTTTCGCGTGAGCAGGTCAATATCTCCAATGTGACTTTCGAGCCTCGCTGCCGCAACAACTGGCACATCCATAAAGCCACGAAAGGCGGAGGTCAGATGCTTATCGGTGTGGCCGGACGGGGTTGGTATCAGGAAGCGGGTCAACCGGCAGTAGAGATTCTGCCCGGAACGGTCATCCACATTCCCGCCGGCGTCAAACACTGGCACGGCGCGGCGGCCGACAGTTGGTTCGCCCACCTCGCTTTCGAGATTACGGGCGAGAACGGTTCCACCGAGTGGCTCGAACCGGTCAGCGATGCGCACTACGATCGCCTGCCGACACGCTAACCCTAAAAGACGATACCGAAAAGACCATGAAAACGAATCCTATGAAATACGCAGCCGTCGCACTCCTGTTCGGTATAGGAGTGTCGGTCACCGGCTGCACGCACGGTACGACGAAAAAAACAAACGATCACATGGAGACACTGAACCTTACCCGGGAATGGGACAAGACCTTCCCGCAGAGCGACAAGGTACGTCATCGTAAAGTAACCTTCCGCAACCGCTACGGCATCACCCTGGCCGCCGACCTCTACGAACCGCGGGAGTACCGGGGCAAGCTCGCAGCCATAGCCGTAAGCGGGCCCTTCGGAGCGGTCAAGGAGCAGGCATCGGGCCTTTACGCGCAGACGCTGGCCGAGCGCGGATTCCTCACCCTCGCCTTCGATCCCTCCTACACGGGCGAGAGCGGCGGAGAACCCCGCAACGTGGCGTCGCCCGACATCAACACCGAGGACTTCTGCGCGGCGGTGGACTTCCTCTCCTCCCTGCCGGAAGCGGACGCAGAGCGCATCGGCATCCTCGGCATTTGCGGATGGGGCGGATTCGCCATCAACGCTGCCGCCATGGATACGCGGATCAGGGCCACGGTAGCCTCCACGATGTACGACATCAGCCGATGCACGGCCAACGGTTACTTCGACGCGATGACCCCCGACGAACGCTACCGGCTGCGTTGCGAGCTGAATGCGCAGCGTACCGAAGATTATCGCAACGGCACCCGTGCCCTTGCCGGCGGAGTCGTGGACCCGCTGCCCGACGATGCCCCGCAGTTCGTGAAGGACTATCATGCGTATTACAAAACATCGCGCGGATACCACGAACGGTCGCTCAACTCCAACGACGGCTGGAACCGAACCTCCGCACTCGCTTTCCTCAATGCGCCCATCCTCGCTTACAGCGACGAAATCCGCAGCGCGGTGCTGCTCGTGCACGGCGAGAACGCCCATTCGCGCTATTTCAGCGAGGATGCCTTCAAACGCCTGAAGGGAGAGAACAAGGAGCTGTCGATCGTGCCGGGAGCCAACCACACCGATCTCTACGACCGTAAGATTCCGTTCGACAAGCTGGAGGCGTTCTTCAGGTCGAACCTCGAATAAGCGGAAGAATGTATCCGGACAAGGTGATACCGCTTATGAAGGATACAAAATGACGGAAAAGGTGCGTGAACCACCTCATCGGCGACCGTTCCCGCTCCGAAGCGTGTACCCGCAATACACAAAACAGCCTACGTGATAATAAAAAGCGATTGCACTGCCTCACGAATCTTCCCCTCTTCACCGAGGGGAAGCGGTTGTTGCCGCTTCCGTTCCCCGAATGGCAAAGCCCGGTTCGCTGAGCGCTACGACCCATGCGACATTGACCTTTCAAGCCACCCCGTCATTTGGATTTTCGTTTGTCCGATGGGTCGATTCGGATGCGGACGAAACGCTTTCTACC
>CAMRVW010000053.1 GCA_947054185.1 uncultured Rikenellaceae bacterium
CGGTACTGCTGTTTATGAGAGTCTCAAACTCGGCTTTGGTCGGCAGGCGGTAACCATCGGGACAAGGCTGCGTGTTCCAATTTGAGGGGTAAGATGTGGACGTGTTCCATGACCCGCCCGGAGTGGCTCCGCCTAACGCCCCTGTGGTGTTCCAGGCCACATTGATGCCCCACATGTTTTTGTTTCGGCAGGGCGGCTGAGGCACTAGTCCCGAGCGGCCCGCACCTCGCGGTGGGCAGGAGATCCCCCACAACGGAGGGCCGCACACCGCACCGCAATTATTAAGGCAGAGACTTAAGCACTCCCAGCCTCCCGTCACCTCCCCGTCCGGCCTCCGCAGGCTCCGCGCCGCTCTTCCTGACGCCCAAAACACATTACCTCACGAAACCTCCCCGACAGGCTCTCAAAAGCCCTCCCTCTGGCATAAGAATTGCAACATAATTTATACTTTATTGTGTCCTATATGGATAAAAAGTAAAAAAATGCTTTGTTTTATATCCATATTTGGGTACATTTGTCCGTTCGTTTGTCAAAAAATATTCTGTTTAAATCACTGTCATTGATGAATCGTACCGCCATACTTGCCGCCTCCATGCTGCTTTCTGTCGCCGTCGCTCCCGTGCACTCGTCCGCAGCGACAAAAGCCTCGCCGACAGCCACAACCCCCGTCTCCAAAAACGTGCCGGCAACAAATGCCATCCATGCCGAGACAAAAAATGCCACAAAAAGCGGGGCAAAAGCCGACAGCATATCACTCTCTGTTGCCGTTGCCGACATTCCCGTCTATTCGTTCAAGCAGAGCCGCACACTGGCGGGCATCCCGGCCTCTCTGTCGCACGTTGGGGTGTCAGAGATGTCGCGCCGCCGCATCACGACCATCAAAGACTTCACCTCCGTGGTACCCAACCTTTACATGCCCGACTTCGGTTCGCGCCTCACCTCACCAATATATATAAGAGGTATCGGTTCCAAGCTCAATGCCCCATCCGTGGGCCTCTATGTCGACGGCGTACCCTATTACGAAAAGTCGACTTTCGATTTCGACCTCAGCGACGTGCAGAGCGTCGAGGTGCTGCGAGGTCCGCAAGGCACCCTTTACGGACGCAATACCATGGGCGGCATTGTCAACGTGTTCACCCGCCAGCCTCTCTCATACAAGGGCACCAAGGTGATGCTCACGGGCGGCAGTTACCAAGAGTTAGGCGCGGCAGTGTCGAGTTACGGCGCCTTTACCGACAATGTGGGCTATGGCATATCGGCGCGATACGGCCATCACGGCGGCTATTTCGTCAACCGATACAACGGCAGGCGTGTCGATGCCGACGACGATGTTTCGGCCTCTGCCAAGCTGCGTTTCAGACCGGACGACAGGTGGGACGTCACCCTCTTCGGCAATTACCAATACTCCGACCAGGGAGGCTATCCTTACGCCCCCTATGTCGACGGACGTGTCATGCCGGTCGATTACAACGCCTATAGTTATTACGTACGCTCGCTTGCCGTCTCGGGTCTCTCTGTCAACCACACGGCCCCTCGTTTCGAGATGACGGCCTCGGCAGGCTATCAATACTTCAACGACCGTCAGGGCCTCGACCAAGACTTCACCCCCGCCGACGACTATTACGCCATCCAAAGACAACACCAGCACCTCGCCTCTTTAGAGGTCAGGTTCCGTTCTCGTGACAACGGCAGCCGTTACAGCTGGTTGGCCGGCGCCTCAAGTTTTGCCCAGTGGTTAGACAAAAGGGTGGGCATGGAGATGCGCGATGCCCATGTGGAGCAAAACCTGCCCATGCCTGCCACCCAGATGATGAGCTATGACACCCCGTCATACGGTCTTGCCTTCTTTCACCAGTCTGTCATCGACGACATAGGTCTTAAGGGACTGTCTCTCGTGCTCGGCCTCAGGTACGACTTCGAACACTCGCGTATGGATTACTCCATGGATGTGGAGATGGGGGCACTTGCCTCTCACGTGTCTGACTTCCGTCATAAGTTGCGCTTCTCAGAGGTGATGCCTAAAGCCTCGTTGCAATACTGTTGGGGTAACTCTTCTGTTTATGCTTCTGTGGCTGAGGGATATAAGGCCGGTGGTTTCAATGTATCGTTCGACAACGACGCAGAGCGCACCTATAAGCCTGAGCGCAGTTGGAATTACGAGGTCGGCGGTCGCACCTCTTTCTTGGACGGCATGCTCTCAGGCCGTATAGCCCTCTTCTATATAGACTGGTGCAGTCAGCAGATACAGCAGCCACTTGCCGACGGCATCGGCACCAAGTTGGTAAATGCCGGCAAATCACGTTCTTACGGCATGGAGGCGTCGGTGGATGTGCATCCCGTGCGTGGCCTCGACATAAATGCCGACTGGGGATTCACCCGGGCCCGCTTTGTCGACTATTTTGTCAGCGAGGGGGTCGATTACTCGGGTAACAGGGTGCCGTTCGTGCCCTGTCATACTCTCTCGGCATCTGTCGATTACACCCTTGCCTGTCGCCGTTTTCTCGACAGGATAGTATTTTCGGCGCAGTATAACGGCGTCGGGTCGATATACTGGAACGACGCCAACACCGTGCGTCAGCCTTTCTATGGCATGTTGGGCGCGAGGGTGTCGTTTCAGCGCGGCGCCTTCGAGGTCGACGTGTGGGGTCGCAACATCACCGCCACCGATTACATATCGTACTATTTCGAAGCCCTCGGCGGACACTTCGCACAGCGAGGCAAGCCCGCCCGTTTCGGTGTCGACATCATAACCCGCTTTTAGGCATTGCGGGGCCTGAGGTGCCGATTCGGCGTTGTGAGAGTGCTGGCGGCTTGCGTGGATTGCGCGGTTTTCGTCCTTTTTGCAAGACGGAGAGTGTCACGGAGCCTGCGGAGGGCGAGGCGTGGATGGTTGAGGGCGTGGTGAGTAAGAGAGCTCGGGAACACCTTGGATTGGCCGGGGTGCCGTGCCTTTTGCCATGACGGAGAGCGGAACGGAGCCTGCGGAGGGCGAGCATGAAAGAGATGCGCTTAATGGCATTGCTTAATTCACTGACCTATATATTACTCTGCGGAGTGCGGCCCTCCGTTGGCCGAGGCTCCGGGCCGCTCGGGCTATCGTGCCTCAGCCCGGCATGAGGAAGAGTATGCGGTTTCGTTCCTCAGACCGCGCCTGCCGGGGCGGGTGTTGGCCGACCTGCGGTCGGCCGCATGGGGCGCGGATTCGGGGTGAGGGAGTGGGGGGATTTGACTTTGGCATGAGGCTGGAGAGCGTGGCGGCTTGCTTGGGTTGTGCGGGAACGTGCTTTTGGTGTGACGGAGAGCGACCCGGGGCCTGCGGAGGGCAGGGCGTGGAAAAGATGAGTGGTGGTGATGTGCTTTAGTCACTGCGATATATATTGCTCTGCGGTGTGCGGCCCTCCGTTGGGGGGAGGCTCCGGGCCGCTCGGGCCTCGTTACCTCGTCCCGTTCACAAGGGACAGGCTTACGGCATACTTCGTAATGCCGGGATAAGGAACAGTGTGCAGTTTCGGTTCCCTCAGACCGCGGGTGTTGGCCGACCTGCGGTCGGCCGCATTGGACGCGGATTCGATGTCGGGAGAGTGGGGGATGTGACTTTGGCGTGGAACAGGCGGCAGCTTGGGCGGGCCCCAGGAACGAGGGCCGCATCGGCGCGGAGGTCGAGGGTGTGATGTGATGGTCGGGTGTGGTTGGTGAGAGAGACGTGTGCACCTTGTATTTGTTGGTACGTGCCTTTGGTATGTCGGAGTTTCGGGACGACCCAAAACCATGCAATCCAAAACCATGCAACCCAAAAACTGCCTCGACAAAAGCCTGCCGCCCCAACCACGGTGCCCCATCCCCCCTGTGTGGCCGTTTTTGCCCGGATGCGGCTTGTTTACACGGATGTTTGTTGTAAATTGCGGAGTGATTTTGTGATGCGCTTTATTGTATTTATATGAAAAACAGGTATATATGAGTCACGATAGAAAACTGCTTACCTTTTTCAGCCTTTATGTCGCCCAGTCGGTGCCTATGAGCTTTTTTACCACTGTCATACCTGTTGTGATGCGCCAGAACGACTTTTCGCTCCGTTCCATAGGCCTGTTGCAGTTGGTGCGTCTGCCGTGGCTTGTCAAGTTCCTGTGGGCGCCCTATGTCGACGGCAGTGCGGGCAAAAGGGGGTATAAGAGGTGGATAATTGCCTCGGAGCTCTTTTATGCCGTCATGATAATGTGCGTCGGTCTGCTCAACCTCGATACCGATTTCGCTCTTATCGTCACACTGGTGATATTGGCCGTTACGGCGTCGGCCACGCAAGATATCGCCACCGATGCCTTTGCCGTGGTGCTGTTTCGAGGCAAAAACAAAGGAATGGTCAACGGCATGCAGTCCATGGGCTCTTTCGTGGGGACGTTGTGCGGGAGCGGACTTATGCTCATTGTCTATAAGTATCTGGGCTGGAGCCTGCTGCTTCCGCTGTTGGTGGTGTTCGTGGTGGTGGCTCTCCTTCCGCTTGCGGGCCTGCATACGACCACTGCGACAGCCTCGGCCGAAATACTTCCCGATCTCGCAGATACTTCCGCACCATCTGCTCCCGAGCTGACGCAGGCAGGCCGTCGTCCCGGTCAGAAGGAGATGTTCGCCTTTTTCACTCGCCCCGGCATATTGCGGCAGAGTCTGTTCCTGTTGCTATATTATACCGGCATCATGGGTTCGCTGGCAATGATTAAACCATGGATGGTCGACCTCGGTTATGATGTCGGTCAGATAGGGTTAATCTCGGGAGTCATAGGCACATCCATAGCCGCGGCAAGCTCTTTCGGAGCAGGTGTGATGGTGAAGAGGTTGGGTCTCGATAGGTGTCGGCGTATGTTTGCGGCGATAGTGGCGGCTGTGGCGGTGGGCGTGTGGATGCTGTCGCTGTCGGGATATGCCGGCATTGTGGCGGTTACGGCATGTGTGGTGGCGGTGTGGTGCGCTTACGGCATGGCCACCATAGTGGTGCTTACTGCCGCAATGGAGTATGTCAGACCGGGATTAGAGGGCACCGACTTTACCCTGCAAACGGTTATCACGCAGTTGTCGGGCATGATAATGGCTGTGCTGGGCGGTTACCTTGCCGACAGACTCGGTTACACGGGTTTGTTTGGCGTGGGCGCCGTGATGGGACTCGTCAACCTGTGGTATGTGGTACGGTTCTTTGGTCCGCGACGCGACTCCACTCGCTTGTGAGACGGAACGGAGAGTGGGGGATGTGACTTTGGCGTGAATCTGGAGAGCGTGGGCAGCTGATTGGGTTGTGCGAAGAACGTGCTTTTTAGCCTGACGGAGAGCGACCCGGGGCCTGCGGAGGGCAGGGAGAGAAAGAGATGTGCTTCACTGGTTTGCTTAAGTCACTGCACTATATATTGCTCTGCGGGATGCGGCCCTCCGTTGGGGGATTTTCTGCCCACCGCGAGGTGCGGGCCGCTCGGGCCTTGTTCCTCGCCCGGCACAAGGAAGAGTGTGCGGTTTCGTTCCTCAGGCCGCACTGTTGGCCGACCTGCGGTCGGCCGCATCGGCGTGGAGGTCGAGGGTGTGGTGAGGGTCAGACGTGGTGCGTGATGAAGTTCGGGCGTGGTGTATGAGAGAGACATGGGCACCTTGGGTTGGCCGTGGAACGGTGCTTTTGGCGTGAACGAGCTTCGGGCCGAACCTGCGGGGGCGGAGCGAAAAGGTGATGGACGGCAGTTTCGTGCTTAAATCACCACACTATAATTGCCAAGCGGGGTTACGGGCCTCCGTGGGGGAGGCTTCGGCCCGTTGCGGCCTCATGCTTCAGCCGCCATGCCGGAACAAGGACCATGCGGTGTAAAACTTGTCGGGTACAAGGAATGGGCGCGGATTCGTGGTCGGGAGAGTGGGGGATATGACTTTGGCGTGAGGGGGGCGTGGGCGGCTTGCTTGGGTTGTGCGGGGTGCCGTGCCTTTTGCCATGACGGAGAGCGACCCGGGGCCTGCGGAGGGCGAGGCGTGAAAGCGATGTGCTTCACGGGGTTGCCTCAGTCATCGACCTATATATTGCTGTGCGGTGTGCGGGCCTCCGTGGGGGCATTTCCTGCCCACCGCGAGGTGCAGCCCGCCCAGGCCTCATTCTTCGGCCACCCTGTCGGAACGAAAAAACTGCCTGACAAAAAACTGTCTGACAAAAACCCTGCCGCGCGACAGCCCGGCTTAACCGCTCCTGCCGTACAAAAGCCCGCAGCGCCACCCCTCCAAGCACAAGTAAAAGCGTCAAACAGCACCCTGAGGTGCGCATAAAAACAGATATATGAGTGAAGTTATAGTCATAGGCGCCGGCCTTACCGGTCTTACGCTGGCATACAGGCTCAAGAGAGCCGGTGTCGATGTTAAAATTGTCGAGCAGTCCGACCGTGTTGGCGGTCAGATAGCCTCTCACCGTGAGGGCGACTTCCTTTTCGAGTCGGGCCCCAACACGGGCGTGGTGTCGTGTCCCGAGGTCGCCGAGTTGTTTGCCGACCTTGGCGCGTCATGCACCATGGAGGAGGCCTCAGGCAGCGCCAAACGACGTCTTATATGGTGCCGCGGCAGGTTGCGACCGCTGCCATCGTCGCCGTGGGGCGGCATAACCACCCCCCTGTTCACCGTGGGAGACAAGCTGAGGCTGCTGCTCGAGCCGTGGCGAGCCAAGGGACGCAATGCCGACGAGAGCGTCGCCGACATGGTCATACGTCGCATGGGACGCTCGTTCCTCGATTACGCCGTCGACCCCTTCATAGGAGGCATATATGCGGGCGACCCATCGCGCCTTGTCACGCGATATGCCTTGCCCAAGCTCTATAACCTCGAACAGACATACGGCAGCTTCATACGCGGCGCCATCGCCAAGCGGAAGATAGCCAAGAGCGAGCGCGACAAGTCAGCCACCGGACACATATACTCGGTACGCGGCGGCCTTGAGACGTTATGCCGGGCCATGGCCGACCATATAGGTGGCGACAACATCATATTATCGGCCCGCAACACCGTCGTTACACGCACCGACGGCGGACTGTGGCGCGTTAGTTACGACGGTGGCGCCGTCGAGGCACCGCGTGTGGTCACCACTGTGGGCAGTTACGCGTTACGAAGCCTGTTGCCGTGGGCGCCGCACGATATCGTGACACGCATCGAACAGCTTGAATATGCTCCCGTCGTGCAGGTAAGCGTCGGTTTGTCAGATGCTTGCGGATGTTGTGACGATGCTTTCGGCGCCCTGATACCCTCGCTTCGAGGCTTTCAGACGCTCGGCGTATTGTTTCCGTCGGCTTGCTTCAATGGACGTGCCCCCGAGAACGGCGCCATGCTATCTTTCTTTCTTGGCGGCATGAGATCCAAGGAGTGCATAGACTGGGACGACCGACGCATAGAGAGCTTTGTGACAAAAGAGCTGTCGACACTCCTGGGCATCGACCGCCGTCCCGACCTCATACGCATCTGGCGCCATCGCCATGCCATACCCCAATATGACGCCACCACAGGTGACCGCCTCGATGCCATCAGACAGCTCGAAGATAGCGCCCCCGGCCTTACGATAGCCGGCAACATGCGCGACGGCATAGGCATGCCCGACAGGATAAGACAAGCCTCGCAACTGGCTGCCCGTATCATCATGGACACGAACCGTTCTTGAAAATTTTGCGTTTTAGTGCCCTGAGAATGTTTTGGCCGGCCTCAGACCTTAAGACCGCACGTGAAAGTTCGTGGGCCGGTGCCGGCCTCATAGAGCGCTGATTCGGGATCGGTTGCGACAGTACGTCCTTTTTGCCTGACGGAGAGCGACCCGGGGCCTGCGGAGGGTAAAGGCGTGAGGGTGATGGGCGGAGGGTTTTGCTTAAGTCACCGACCTATATATTACTCGGCTGTGTGCAGCCCTCCGTTTGGGGAATTTTCTGCCCACCGCGAGGTGCGGGCCGCTCGGGACTCCTTGGGTCAGCCCGTTCGCAAGGAATGTGTGCGGTTTCGTTCCTCAGACCGCGGCGGGCCCGAGGGACGAGGGCCGCATCGGCGTGGAGGTCGAGAACGTGATGAATTTCTGGCGTGTTGTGAGAGAGACGGGAGGCACCTTGGATTGGTCGGTACGTGCCTTTAGCCTGACGGAGAGCGGCCTGGGGCCTGCGGAGAGCGGCCTGGGGCCTGCGGAGGGCGGGCGGGGAGACAATGGGCGGAGAGAGTGTGATTGATTCACTGCGGTATATGTTGCTCTGCGGGGCTGCGGCCCTCCGTTGGGGGAGGCTTCGGGCCGCTCGGACTATCGTGCCTCGGCCCGTTTGCAAGGAATTTTGGTTACGTCACACTTCGTTTGTCGGGGTGTCACGGGCATCTTTTCAAATAGCCTGTCCCGCTATAAGGCATCACAACCGATAACACGCGTACAGCCACATGGACGTCCGTTTCCGAGCAAGCCGTTTCACAGACAATCAAGAATCAGAATGGAATCAGTGCCCCTCTGGTAAGAATCAAAGAACCAAAGTATTAATATTTAGCGGACACAACCCACGCTATTGCCGAGCTGCTTAGTGTTACCATTGTGCATGTCCAAACCACTGCTATCGAAGAACATGATGTATGCGTCGTTAGAACCGTCAACAACTGACGACCAATAGCGCCCGTACTCACCCGCGGAGTACAACGTACCGGATGAGCCACGGTTCCCGACAGCGGGGAACTCAACCGAATTATATGAATTGGTTTTCTGTCCTCATGTTTCCTCGCGAGGCATGCTTTTTACCTCGTACGGCTTTAGGACGATAGTATCTTGCGCGAGATTTTGAAGCGACTGTTTTTGTCCGAAGTTTTCACCCCGCATGGTCTTTGTTTCCGGCAGGGCGGCTGAGGCACGAGGCCTGGGCGGGCCGACCCTCCCAGCGGGCTTTTGTGCGGGAGGCTGTGCTTCGCGACTTTTGATGTCGCACTATTTCGTCGTAAGGTCTTGACACCTATTTTTTGTCCCGACTGTTTTTGTGCATCGCAGTTTTGTCCGCAGGGCTTCTGTTACGACATGGCTTTTGTGCCTCAGCCGCCCCTCTTTGTCATCCACCACGCCCGAACATCATCACGCCATCGGCCCCCCAGGAGGCCCGTAACCCCGTTTGGCAATTATAGTTTAGTGACTTGGGCACCCAACTGCCGCCCAAGACCCTCCCCGCCTTGCCTCCCAGGCTCGGCCCGTGGCTCCGTCAGGCCAAAGGCACGCCACCCCAGCCAATCCAAGGTGCCGCCCGTCTTTGTCATCCACCACGCCCGAACATCATCACGCCCTCGACCTCCACGCCGATGCGGCCGACCTGCGGTCGGCCCACACCGCGGTCTGAGGAACGAAAACCGCACACAAATTCCTTGTTCCCGGGACGAGGCAACGAGTCCCGAGCGGAACGGAGCCTGCGGAGGGCCGCAACCCGCACAGCAATATATATCGCAGTGAATTAGGCGGTGGAAGTGAAACACCTGACTTTCCCGCCTCTGCCCTCCGCAGGCTCCGTTCCGCTCTCCGACACACTGCTATTTTGCCGTCTGCCAACTTTGTTTGCTGTATTGCTTCCTCGCCTTTTCCTGCGAGCGACCATGGCCCATGTTTGATATCCTTTAGGCATAAAGCCCAGGGCCAAAAACGGATGTGCCATAAATGTGTGAGACTTTTGTCGAAACACATTTATGACACATCCGTAATTTATTCCTTAGTTGTTCCTCAATATCTCAAATCGGGGTCCGTGACCCCTCCCCCGGAAGGGCCGCCGGAGGCAGTTTCAGCAAAAAACGGCAGTGCCCGCAAACCAATAACGGCAGCGCCACGTCAGTTATACCAGCTTGCCAAGCAGAGAGCTTGAGCCTATTCTGAAAAACTCGGGGGTGACATACTCCTTGCCGAGTATTGTCTCCGTTATGGCAAGATAGAGCATGGCATCTTGGGGTGACGATATGCCGCCGGCAAACTTGACTCCCGCCATGTGTCCCGAGGCCTCGCGGTGATCTTTGACGGCCAGGCACATGACCACGGCAGCCTCGGGGGTCACGCCGCCAAGGTTTTTGCCCGTGGAGCTTTTGACGAAGTCGGCGCCTCCGTCCAACGCCACCACACAGGCGTTGTATATCTCGTCGAGGCTATCGAAAGAGGCCGTCTCTATGATTACCTTGAGGGAGACATCGTCGTCGAGCTCCTCTTTTATTATGCGCACCTCGCTCGATGCCTCGTCATGGCGCCCCATGCGCACCGCCCCTATGTCGAGCACCATGTCTATCTCGTCGGCGCCGTTTTCCATGGCCATGGAGCATTCAAGCATCTTAACCTCGGGATATGTCTGCCCCGTGGGGAAACATCCCGCCACCGAGCATATGGCCACAGGCTCGTCGCCCAGCTCTATGCCCACGCTTTCGACAAAAAGGGGCGATGTACATACCGAGGCGGGCATCACACCGGCCTTGCGACATTTTGCAAGCATGTCGGCGGTGAAGGCGCGCACACTCTCGTGAGAGTCGGTGACCGACAGGGTGGTGTGGTCTATGAGCGGCACCAGACGGGCAGGCAAATCGGACGTTGGCATGGTGCGCGACAGCCTTTGGGCCGCCTCTATGGTGCGGGTGACTTCACTTGTGGTTATGTGTCGTGTCAAACTTGGCATAATTGATGTTGTGTTATGTCGGTGGCTCTGTGTCGCCCTGACGCAATAGGCGCGGGCGGCTTGCCGGGTATGGATGATTATAGAAACAAAAGTAATAAATTTTTCTTTGGAATTAAAAATCGGACTATCTTTGTCTTTACCGACAGGCCGCGACCACATGGCCGTCCTGCGCTGACGGGGCTGTCGGCCCGCATATTTAAAAAACGCGAAATATGTATCGAGGCAATCGAAACTATATTTTTCACACCACGCTTATCACCTTCATGGTGATTGCCATACTCATGGTGATACGTCTTATCCCGTCGTTCGACTTTTTGGGGCAGGGGTTTCGCCGTGCCGACATTGTCTCTGACGTCGTGGCCAAAGAGGGGGTCGACCGCACAGCTCCTGCCGCTCATGCCGACACTGTGGCAGAGCGCGCCAAGAGCGTGGTCAAGGCTCCCGCACCTGTCAAGGTCAAGGCCGACAGCCTCTCGTCGCATAAGCCGTCATCACCCGGGCCGTCTGCCGGCGACACCTCGGCCGTCAAGAGCCCCGCACCCAAGAAGGCCCCCAAGGTGACGCCGATAGAAGATTTTTCTGCCGACGGCAGTGCGCTCGATGCTTTTCGCGCCGCCATGTCGCGAAGCAAGAACAGGGTGGTGCGCATAGGTTTCGTGGGCGACTCGTTCATAGAGGGCGACCTTCTGACGGGCGATCTGCGCGAGTATCTGCAACGTCGTTGCGGCGGCACGGGAGTGGGTTACGTGCCTGTGACATCGCCCGTCTCCAAGTTGAGGCGCACTGTTGGTCACACATATTCGGGTTGGAAGAGTTACTCCATAAAGAAGCGCAACGGAGCGGCGCTCGACACCTGTTTCATGCTCTCGGGCTCCATATCGGTGCCTATAGACGACAATGCCACCGTCACCTATCGTGTCACCAATGCCAAGAGTTGTCTTAAGGATGTCCGCCAGGTTGATTTTTTCTTCATAAACAGAGGCAATACCGTCATATATGCAACCGTCAACGACTCCACCGGCATGGTCTTTACGCCGCCCTCCGACCCTATGATACAGAAGGTGACCATATCGTCGCCCGTTGCAGTGTCGAGCGTGAGGTTCGACTTTGAAAATGTCGAGGGCTTTTATGCCTATGGCGCATCGTTGCACGGCGCTTACGGTGTGCAGGTCGACAATTTCGCCGACCGCGGCAGCTCGGGGTTGCAGATGTCAAAGCTGACAGTGGCGCAGAACAACCGTTTCAACCGTCTCAACCCCTATGACCTTATAATAATAGAGTACGGGCTTAATGTGGTGGCCTCGGGAACGATGCGTTACACCTCTTTCGAAGATCGCATGAGCGCCATAGTCTCCAATATCAAGGCGTGTTATCCCGGTGCCTCCATCATAGTGATGGGCCTTAGCGACCGAAGCAGCAATCAGGACGGCGACTATCGCACCATGCCCGAGGTCAAGGCCATGATAAAGCATCAGCGCGCGATAGCCCGCAAGGCAGGAGTGGCTTACTGGGATACCTTCACCGCTATGGGTGGAGAAAACAGCATGACCGAGTTTGTCGATAAGAACTGGGCGTCGAAAGATTATACCCACGTCTCGGCCCGAGGTGCATCGGTGATAGCTCGCCGGCTCTCGGAAGCCTTGCTCGAAACACTGTAAGGGGGCTTTGCATGGCGGCGGTATTTTGCGCGGGCCACGTACTTTTGTTCCAAAAAAGTGTCGGCGGAAGCGTGGGTGGGTGACATCGCAACGGCGTCGGGCGTGAATGGAAAAGTGTCAAATGATAAAACGATAATATAATGAACGAAGATTTGCGTATCGCTCACTCGGTTGAGCTTCAGCCCATCACAGAGGTGGCGGCGCGTCTGGGCATCGATGGGCCGACGCAGGGGTGTTAAAGCCAAGGGCAAACAAAAAAAACCCCCACCCCGAAGAA
>CAMRVW010000054.1 GCA_947054185.1 uncultured Rikenellaceae bacterium
TTATTCCTTAGTTGTTCCTCAATATCTCAAATCGGGGTCCGTGACCCCTCCCCCGAAGGACCGCCGGAGGCAGTGTCGGCAAATAAACGGCTGTGTCGGCATGCCAAACGGCAATTTAGCGAAAAATGTTTGTTTATAACGATTATTTTAATCAACTTTGCGTATCGATATTAACCCGAAGACAATACTTAAATAACATTTATTAACATAAATCTAATTTGCAATGGATCAAAATTACACAGAGCAAAACAACAACGTGATGAACAATCAGCAGCCCGTAAACAACGGTTATGCTCCCGTAAAGCCAGACAACTTCATGGTTTGGGCCATCCTCTGCACCATTTTCTGCTGCCTTCCCTTCGGTATCGCCTCTATCATCAACGCCAACAAAGTTGACTCGCTTTGGGCAATGGGCGACTATCATGGTGCGCAGACAGCTGCTCAGAACGCACGCAAATGGTTCAAATGGGGCATCATCTGCGGCATCATTGCCTATATTTTCTATATCATATTTGGTATAATCGGCGGTGTCGGCGCTGCTGCCCTCAACAATGGCAACTTCTAGGAAAGTTGTTATACTATTTGCAATTCTGGCATTTGGGGTCATACTGGTTTTCTTCAATCCGGAAGATTCGGTATGGTTTCCCAAATGCTTTTTCTATGTGCTTACAGGATACGAATGCCCGGCATGCGGTGTGCAACGCGCTGCATATCAGTTAATACATCTCAATTTCCGACAGGCGTTCGCTTACAATCCTTTCCTTGTGATTTCGGGTCCCTATGGTCTGCTTTTGATAATAGTGACATGGATCGCCCCCAAGGACAAGCTGGTTAAACTGAGAAATTTCTGTCTTCACCGCACAACGGTAAACGTATATCTTGTGCTGATGACGGCATGGTGGATCTTAAGAAACATAATATAGGGCACCGTGCGTTACATGCGCTATTGTTGTGCGCACGTCAATAAGATGTGTCGTTTTCCACATGTGTCATCTGCCTGGCCTGAACGGAAAAGGCCCCTATGATCACACCGGCAAATATCAGAGAAACAGCCACATATTGCATGGTATTGGCAATGCCGCCCATCATTAGGCGTGTGAGCACAATTGCCGCTAACAACAGGAAAAGCGAGCCAGAAGCTATCGCGAAATACCAACCGTTATCGCCTTTGAGTTTGATGCGGTACCCGAGGTATATCAATACCAGCCCGTGCAAAAACAACCACGCCGCACAAGCCATTACAGGAAAGCCCGACAAAGCCTCGTCTTTCATCCACAATGCAACACCGGCCACCACATCCGCCGACAATACAGCATATACGAACAAGCGTCCCATCCATATCAGCTTATGCCAAACGCAGATGTTAAGCAATATGGTTATTGCCGATGCGGCAAACAATATGCCTAGCGCAGGCTGCAATATGTCGTAAGACGACCTCGGATTGAGCCACGCCGTAAGACCGAGCATTCCGCAATAGACTCCGAGCAGAGAAATCATCCACCAAAACCGAATATTACGTATCTGTTTTTTTACTTCACCACTCACATTTTCCATAATTCTTTCATTTATTTTCCGGAAGCGCTATAAAAAAAATTATCGGGCGTCTGTCTTCGACCGGTCTGTCTCTTTGGCTTGACATGAGACGAACAGTTCGATTACAGACGCTTGCGTATTGGCAGGTTAATTTTATTTATATTCTTCGGTCGGTTAAATAGTTTTTGGTTCTATGGCAAACATGCAAATTTCATGCAAAGACATCATGCGCGGAACAGTATTTTTCACCGGTGACGACATAATTATTATTTTTGCATGAAATGAAACCGGTCCGGGAACGTTTATAACACATGAGCACCCGCAAAATAATCCACATAGACATGGATGCCTTTTACGCCTCCATAGAACAGCGAGACAATCCCGAGTTGCGCGGGCGTCCTGTTGCGGTGGGGCATCCGGGTGCGCGCGGAGTGGTGGCCACGGCAAGCTATGAGGCCAGGCGTTATGGTGTGCGTTCGGCGCTGTCGTCAATCAAAGCCATGCGTCTTTGTCCCAGTCTGATATTCGTGTCACCGCGTTTCGACGTGTATAAGCATGTGTCGGAGCAGATACACGACATATTCAACGATTACACCGACTTGGTCGAGCCTCTCTCGCTCGACGAGGCCTTCCTTGACGTGACTCACACCAAAGGAGGCGCCCCATCGGCCACGCTCATTGCCCGAGAGATAAAAGAACGCATATACGACACAACCGGCCTTACCGCCTCGGCCGGGGTGTCGGTCAATAAGTTTCTTGCCAAAATAGCCTCCGATTACAACAAGCCCGACGGCATGTTCGTCATAACTCCCGAGCAAGCCGCCGATTTTGTCGCCGGGTTGGAGATAGAGCGCTTTTTCGGCATCGGACCCGTGACCGCCGGCAAGATGCATCTTATGGGCATACGCAACGGAGCCGACCTGCGACGCATGACCGAGCCCGAGCTGGTGGCCGCATTCGGCAAGGCGGGACACAGCTATTACCGATATGCACGCGGCATCGACAACCGACCGGTGGAGCCTGAGCGGATACGCAAATCGGTCGGAGCGGAAAATACATTTGCAGACGACATTCATACACTCGACGACCTGAAACGAGAGCTGGCCCTTATACGCGAGGAGGTCATACGACGCATGAGCCGTGCCTCGTTCGCAGGTCGTACCGTCACCATCAAGGTCAAATATGCCGACTTCCGTCAGATGACACGCTCACGCACCCTTACGCACGATGCCGACGCCGAGAGCCTCACCGCCGCCTCGGAAGAGCTTCTCATGTCGGTGGACATGAGCGACAAACCGATAAGGCTTTTGGGGTTGAGTGTCAGCAATAACGACACTTACAGCATACGTCCGTTCGAACAGCGTCTGCCGTTCAAAGAGTACGAATAAGAGTCTTGTCGCTGACGGCGACCAACCCTTCGCTCCGCATGATTTCCGTGACGGACTGTTTATACGCACCGAATGTTTCCCGTTCAGGCCCAAACCAATCCGACAGACGCTGTCTGAGGAACGAAACCCGCGCACTTTTCTTTATGCCGTAACGGGACGGGCGGTCTGAATTTGCGGAGGGGCGCACACAATTCTCAGGCTTTACAACCATTCATTGAAAACAGATCGCACCCATAAGCGGAAGAGTTTCCCGCATTTGCACTCCACCGCAGCCCCCCGCCTGCTTTCAGCCATGCCTTATGAACGGACGAAACCGCATACCCGAACACCATGTCACCAACAGCAGTTTCCGCAATCGTAAACACAAATTCAGGTGATTCATCCAAAAATTTTAAATCCGGACATAAAATCCTATTTTTGTAACCGTCATAAAACATTATCCATATTTCGGCACGATTTTGGCATATATGTTTTTTGCAATCAGACACCAATTTTTCGAGTAAAAACCCAAAAAAACAAGAAGAATGAAAAAAGCGGCAGTCATATTAGCCGGATGCGGCGCCAAAGACGGTTCGGAGATACACGAAGCCACCTTGGCCCTTTACGCCCTTGCCAAAGAGGGATTCACCTATTCGATATTCGCCCCCGACACCTATTCGAGGGATATTGTCAACCACATCACCGACGAGCCGTCTGACGAACGTCGCAACGTGATGGTGGAGGCGGCACGCATTGCCCGTGGAAAGATATCGCCCCTGTCGCAGCTCGATGCGTCAGACTATGACGTGCTGGTGCTTCCCGGTGGTTTCGGTGCGGCAAAAAACCTCTTCACATTGGCATGCGACGGGCTTGATTTCTCGGTTCTTCCCGATGTACGCAAGGCTGTAACGGCATTTTACGAGGCCGGCAAACCCATAGGTGCCATGTGCATATCGCCCGTAATGATAGCCTCTCTGTTGGGCCACAAGGGCGTGAGGGTCACATTCGGACCCGAGAGCGACCTGTGCCGAAGCGCGCGTGACAAGTTCGGCGCCGACATTGCGGTGTGCGGCCGCGATGAGGTGATAGTCGACAAGGCCAACAAGGTGGTCACCACGCCATGTTACATGTATGGCGACTCGACTGTGGCCCACATAGGCGACGGCGCCATGAGAATGGCACAAGAGTTGTCTGCCCTCGTGTAAAACCCCAACCCCTGCAAAGACATTGTTTGCAGGGGTTTTAATAGGAAAATTCAATATTTTATTCAATATAGTTATGAAAAAGAGCATCTTCGTAATATTGGGTGTGGGCGCGATGTTGCTTTCATCGTGCGCGCAACAGGCTGAGCCCACAACATTTCAGCGTCCCGTAAAGCTCTATAGGGTACAATCCATGCGTCTTTTCGAACGCACCTATCCGGGTGTGGTAAAATCGCGCCAGACGGTCACCCTCGCCTTCAAGATGAGCGGGCAGTTGACGAATGTCGGTGTCTCGAGCGGACAAAAGGTGAGCAAAGGGACCCTGATAGCCGAGATAGACCCCACCGATTACAAACTCACCCTCGAGTCGGCACGTGCGGCATACCTCAACTCCAAGTCGCAGTTTGAGCGATACAGCCGTCTTATAACCCGTCAGGCCATCTCAGAGCAGGAGTATGAAAGCGCAAAGGCAGCCTATAAACGCGACAGGTCAAACTATGACAACGCCACGAGCATGCTTGGCCAAACCAAACTTTTCGCCCCCTTCTCAGGCATAATAGAGAACTGTTATGTCGACAACTATCAGCGCATACAGGCCGCCGAACCCATTGTCAAGCTCATAAACCCCGACGACCTTGAGGTCGACTTTGTGATGCCTGAAAACAACATCGACCTCATGAAAGCCCCGCACAAGGAGTTTTTCGTCACGCTTGAGGCCTATCCCACCGTAAGGTTCAAGGCCGATATGATAAAGTTTGTCGACGCCTCTCCCGACGGTGTGGGTGTGCCTGTCACGGTCGCTTTCGACGATGCCTCTTTCAGTGCAGCCAAATATGACGTGCGACCCGGCTTCTCGGCCGATGTGACCCTCAGCATAGTAAACGACATGGCAAGCGACATAACGGCCATACCCATAACAGCCCTCAGAGGCAGTCTCGACGGAGATGCCGACAGCGTGTGGGTATATAACAAGGCCGACTCCACGGTGATGCTTCGAGGCATAGAGACGGGCGAGCTGTTCGGCAAAGAGATGATAGCCGTGACACAAGGCCTTGCCCCGGGCGAAGAGGTGGTGACGGCAGGTGTGTACCAGCTGGTCGACGGGCAAAAGGTAAGGCCGCTCAAATAGAACCCGCGCAAGCGCCTCCTCGCATAAGCCTTAGACGACAGCCTGCACGAAAAATGCGCTTATCCATATAATAATTACCGGGAACGCAGCCGGTCGACAAGGCGTTCTCGCAATAAAGCCAAAGAGATGAACATCGTAAAGTATTCACTTGACAACAGCAAGGTGATCTATTTTTTCCTTGCCGTGATATTGTTGGGAGGCATATTGTCGTTCGATAAGCTGGGCAAGAAAGAAGATGCTCCGTTTGTGATAAAACAGGCCATGCTCATTGCCACCTATCCCGGCACCACAGCCCTCGAGATGGAGGGTCTGGTCACCGAGACGATAGAGCGCGAGCTCCAGACCATGCCGGGCATATACCGCATCAAGAGCGACTCTTACAGCGGCATGGCCAAGATATCGGTGGAGCTTCAGCCATACACTCCGTCGTCAGAGATGCCGCAGATGTGGGATATACTGCGACGCAAGGTGCTTTCGCTCGAGCAACGGCTGCCTCAGGGTGTCACCATAAGCGTCAATGACGACTTCGGCGACGTGTTCGGCCTCTATTACGGGCTTGTTGCCGACGACGGATTTTCCGACGAGGAGTTGCGCATTATGGCTCAGGATATAAAACGCCGTCTGTCGGTACTCGACGGCGTCGGGCAGGTAACGGTGTCCGGCGAGCAGAAATCGGCCGTCAACGTCAATGTCAGCCTGGCCAAGTTGGCAGGGCTCAACATAAGCCCCGAGAGCATCATACAAACCATATCGTCGCAAAACAAGCTGGTAAGTCCCGGTGACAAGCTGGCCGGCGCATTGCAGATACAACTCTATGCCGACGGCACATACCGCTCCCTTGCCGACATACAGAACCAACTGATAACCACTGCCTCGGGCGGACAGATAAGACTCGGCGACATCGCCACCGTCGAACAGGGATACATAGACCCGCCAACCTCCATCGTGCGTATAGACGGACGGCACGCCCTTGGCATAGCCGTCTCGTCACCGGCCGACAAAGATGTGGTCAAGACCTCTGAGAATGTCGAGCAGGAGTTAGACCGTATAAGGGCCGACATGCCTGTGGGCATGGAGCTTGTGACTCTCTATTCCGAGGGACAGATTGCCCGGCAGGCCAACAACGGCTTTCTGCTCAACCTGGTTGAGTCGGTGACCATAGTGATATTGGTATTGATGTTCGTGATGGGCTTCAAGGCATCGGTCCTGATAGGAAGCTCGCTTATATTCTCCATCAGCGGCACACTGCTGATAATGCAATGGATGGGTGTGGGCCTCAACCGCACATCGCTGGCAGGGTTCATAATAGCCATGGGCATGCTTGTGGACAACGCCATTGTGGTCACCGACAACACGCAGATAAACCTCAAGCGGGGCATGAAACGGCGCGATGCCATAATAACGGGAGCCACCACGCCCATGTGGGGATTGGCCGGAGCCACCCTCATAGCCGTATTCTCGTTCCTGCCGCTCTATCTGGCCAAAGCCTCCGTTGCCGAGATAGTACAGCCGCTCTTCGTGGTCATAGGGGTGTCATTGGCCCTGAGCTGGCTGCTGGCCCTCACGCAGACCACTTCGTTCGCAGATTTCATGTTTAAGGACAGCGGCACCAAAGCCACGGGCGACCCTTACGACAAACGCTTCTATCGGCTCTTCGAGCGAGTGTTGCGCCGTCTTCTGGCCCACCGTAAAGCCACGGTGGCGGTGACCGTCGGTCTGTTTGCCCTGTCGCTCTTTGTCATGGGACGGATGCCGCAAAACTTCTTTCCGGCCTTGGACAAAGAGTACTTCCGTGCCGACCTCTTCTTCCCCAACGGTTATAACATACATCAGGTCGAGAGCACCATGTCCGAGATAGACGCATGGCTCTCCGGGCAACAGGCCGTCAAACGCACCTCCACATCTATGGGCACCGGCGCACCGCGTTACTATCTGGCTTCGGCATCGTTCGGGCCACAACCCAACTATGCCAACATACTCATAGAGCTCAACGACAAAGACTCCACCGCCGCCACCGAAGAGCGATTCAACCGCTATATACGCGAGAATTACCCCTCCATAGATGTCAAATCGTCGCTCTTCAAAGTGTCGCCCCAACCCGACGCCACCATAGAGATAGGCTTCACGGGCGACGACATAGACACCCTTGCGATGCTCACAGGCAAAGTTGAGGCCATAATGCGCCGCTGCGACCTGGTCGACCAGGTGCGGGGCAGCTGGGGCGCCCGTGTGCCGGTGTTAAAGCCCAACTTCTCGCAACAAAAGGGGCAGCGTCTTGCCGTCTCGCGGGGACAGATGGCCCAAAGTCTGGCCATAGCCACACGAGGAGCCGCCATAGGCGAGTTCCGCCTGGGCGACCAGTCGATGCCCATATTACTGCGAGATGTCGACGCCGCGGCATTCGACCTGAGCGACATCAACTCTCTGCCCGTATTCACGTCCGACGGCAAGGTGGTGCCGCTAAATCAGGTCACCGACCAGGTGCGTTACGAGTATGACTTTTACGACATAAAACGCCTTGACCGCGAGCGTGTGATGTATGCACAGTGCGAGCCCAAACGTGGCGCCAACACCGCTGAGGCCTTTAGCGTCATAATGGACGAGGTGAACCGCACGATAGATGTGCCCGACGGTTACAGCCTAACCATAATGGGCGAGAGAGACTCACAAGAGCAATCCAATGCAGCGCTGGCCGCGAATATGCCTTTTGTATTCATACTCATATTCATAGTATTGTTGCTGTTGTTCCGCTCGTTTGCCAAGCCGCTTGTCATACTGGCCATGATACCGCTTATATTCATAGGTGTGGTGACGGGGCTGTTGGTGCTCGGCAAGATGTTCGACTTCTTTTGTCTGCTGGGTCTGTTGGGCCTCATAGGCATGAACATCAAGAATGCGATAGTGCTCGTGGACCAGATAGGAGCCGAGCAGAAGAGCGGCCTCGACCCTTACGAGTCGATAGTTGCGGCCACCAGGTCGCGACTGGTGCCGGTGACGATGGCTTCGGGCACAACCATACTGGGCATGTTGCCGCTTTTGCCCGACGCCATGTTCGGCGGCATGGCAGCCACCATCATGGGCGGGCTGCTGGTGGCCACACTGCTTACGGTGCTCATACTGCCGGTAACTTACGCCCTGGTGTTCAAAGTAAAACCGGCTGCGGCACAGTGAGCACCGTAACAATGCCGGGGCGAAGAGCCTGCAACCTGAAAAACCGCATGGAGATGCCGCGTAAAATATGCAGCCCCCTTGCGACGGATAAAAACAACATCAACCAAAAACGACCGACATGACACGATTGATAAAACTTACCCTCCTTGCGGCAATGCTGATGCCGTTTGTCGAGGTTGACGGGCAGTCCCTCGGCCTCGAGGAGTACCGTCGGCGGGTATTGGCCTATTCACAGCAGATGGCCATATCGCAAGAGAACATGCTCTCGGCAGACGAGGCTGTCAAGGTGGCCCGCACAGGCCTCAAACCACGCATAGATGCCGCCGCCGATTTCAATTACATGGTGCGGCGCCTCACCCTCGACAGGGGCACCTATGCCACACCGCTCCACCGCGAGAGCTGGGGCATTGAGACCACCGCCTCGCAGACCCTCTATGCCGGGGGTGCGGCTCGCAAGCAGGTGGAGGCGGCTCGCATCGGCTCCGAGCAGGCACACTATGATGCCATGCTTACAGAGGACAATGTCATATATGCCGCCGAGATGGGATACTGGAACATGGCAACGGCAACGGCCTATCGCGATGCCGCTGAGCGTTACCTGGCCATAATAAAAGAGACACACGAGGTCATATCGTCACGCTTTGAAGACGGCATAATATCCAAAAACGACCTTTTGATGATAGAGACCCGTCTTGGCGAGGCCAGACTGCACATGAGCAACGCCGAGACAGGTTACAGGCGGGCATTGATATCGCTCAACATACTTATGGGAGTGCCGGTCGACACCCCCACGTCCATCTCAGACTCCATAAACGCCCCGCTGCCACCCATGCCGCCGGCCCTCTCTCCCGAGGAGGCTATGGCCGCCCGCCCCGACTATATGCTGGCAGAGAGCGATGTGAGGTTAGGACAGACCCGGCTTGAGGCGACACGATCGCAATATCTGCCTTCGCTATCGGTGGGCTTCACCGGACGGTATGCCACAGGGTCGTCAAACGTTACGGGCAAGGCATTTGCCAACGGCATCGCATTTGCCGGACTCAAAGTGCCGATATTCAACTGGAATGAGCGCAAGCATAAAAGCGCCATAGACAAGAGCGCCATACGCATATCGCAAGAGAGGCTCTCGCAGACGGCCGACCTGATAAGCCGAAGCATGCACGACGCATACACGCGCATGAGTGCCTCTTACTCCGAGCTCGAGACCGCATGGCAGAGCGTAAAGGTGGCCGAAGAGTCGTTGTCGTTAAGTACGTTCAGTTACAATGAAGGCTTGCTCTCGATACTCGACGTGCTGTCGGCGCAGTTGTCATGGCTCTCGGCCTATAACAATCTGGTGGCCACAAACCATAACTGCCGCGTGGCAATAGCCGATTACATGATGGCCACAGGGCGTCTTTAGTGCTCTTTCTGTCGTCTGTGTGATTTTTTCAGATATCTGTCGAGCGGGGCGGGCTTTTTGTTGTCGAACATCACGAATATGCCTCTGTTTTTTATCAGGATGCCGCGCCCGAGCCCCTTTCTTCTGTTTTCGTCACCATCGACATTGACGGTTATCACACGTCCGCCGAACCTGGATGTGACATCGTCGAATATGGTGTGGCCGACAATTATCCTCGAGGCCCCGTATCGGGCCAATATGTCATCCACCACGTCGGACGACACAGGGTGATACTTCTTTTGGTCACGCACCATGCCCCGATACCACAAAGGGCCGTGCGTTCTGAACACAAACTCGACATCGCCGCCTATCTTCTTAAGCGTCTTGGTGGGTGTGCCGGCATATTGCGCCACCATGTCGTTTACACGGTCAAACGAGAGATCGCGTCGCAAAAACTCCTTTGAGAGGCCGGCATGCACCATGATGTTGTCGCCAATGCGGCTCACTATGTTAGAGGCACGTATAATGCGCCCTATCTCGCTGTGGGGGCCATACAGATCTTTCACCTCCATGCCCACGGCGGCAGCCAGCTTCTTGTATTTGTCGTCGGTGTAACGCACATCGCCCCTTAACACCATGTCTTCGTGGTTGCCGAGTTGGAATACGACGTGTCCGCCACGTTTGCGGGCCTCTTTTTTGAGTTTTTCGATAAACCAGAATATGGTGCCGACATCTTTGCCGCGGTCGCATACGTCACCTATTATCACAAGAGTGCCTTTGCCGAACGACCATTTCAAATCGTCGCCGACCACACCGCCGCCCTGCAATGCCGACAAAAACGAATCGAAGTCGCCGTGAGGGTCAGACATGACGGCGATATCTCCTTTGACATCCATTTGCGAGGGCAGGCGCCTGTGTCTCTTGCCCGGCTTCATGGTCACGGAGAAGGAGTGTTTGCCGTCGCTCGAGCGAACCACAAAACCCAACTTGGATGGCATTTTATATGTGGTGTCGACAATCTCGCCACTCGGGCTCTGCGCGATATAACGCATGACACGCTCTTTTTTACGCGCCTGCGGGTTGCTGTAAAATATATGCGGACCGTCCACCGCAACGGGCTTTTGCGCCTCGGCTCCGCAGAACGATGCCGTCGTGAAAAATATGGTCAGTAACAGCCGTTTCACCTCTTGTCTTGTTTATACCGCATCCATACGTATGCTTTCAGGCTTAATCGCCCCACACGTAACGTCCGAACCGTGTGCCGGTACGATGCACCTTGTTTATGCCGGCATACTCCCCGGGCTCGGGGTATATGGCTATGCCGCAATAGGTGTTTATGTCGAAGCCGTCGTCTTTAACTGGGCCGAACGCTTCTGTCGTCTCTTTGTACGGTATGGCATCGGCGAGCGCTTTGTTTACGGCGGCAAGCTCTTCGGGAGTGGCAAAGCGGCTTATGTAATCTTGCAGGTCGAGAAAACACTTGCGATATTGATACCTTCCGAACCGTTGAACGTCGGCGATATATCCGTCGGCGGTCGCCCGACCTCTGAGCGGCGCCCTGACCGCATCGACCAACGGTTGTATTTTGGCACAGTCGTAAAGCGAGATGGTTCCGTATGTGTAACCGTCTTTATCGTTGCGGCACAGATTCATATATGCACGGCCGAAAGCTTCGAGATCCGGGTTTTCCCGGTAAAGGTATCGCAACGATCCGGGATATATGTCCCTGAACCCGGGGGAGTATATCTCGGTTACCGAGGCAAGTATGTACCGGGCCTTGTCGGAGAGTTCGTAAATGCTCTCTATGTCGCCCATGAGGCATGCCTCAAACACAATGAAGTCGAAAGTGCCCTCGGGGATGGCGGCGGCAAAGTCGGCCGTCTCCATGCTGCTGTAACCGTCTTGTATGATGCTGCGTCCGACACCCGTATGAAGCGTATGTTCTCTTGCCGTCCTGCCGTTAAGCTCGTTCTGGTTGGCAGGCAGCCATCCCGACCCGTGCGAGAAGACCAACAGCCCGTACGATTCGGCAGGCGCATAATCGATGGCATCTTTTATGGAGCGGGCAAAAACATCGGGTGAGGCCGAATTTTCACTGCCATAGTCTTTTACCGTAACGGCCCTGTAACGTCCGTCGATAAGCTCGGCACTGTAAAGAGCCGCCTTGTTGCCACTGCTTGATACATAATCGCGATATATCAGTAACTTGCCATCCACACCACTCATGCCGCTCAACATGGCATTCAGCTTTTCCGTTGTCTCAGACGACAGACCGTTGCCGTCACCGCCCATATAGGCAATAACGGTACGCTTGCTCTTGACACGCTCTTCCGGCCCCGATTTCTTGCATCCCGGCAATATGGCCGCCGAAATGAGTAACAGATACAATAATTTTTTCATCACTCTTTATATGATTTGCCTTGAAACATAACGCATCCGCCTGCAGTTATCGTCTTTTTGATGACATTTTTGGCTTGAAAGTGCATTCTGAAAGTGCTTTCGGTTTTTATATTCGGCACTGATTCCTGTCTGTGCAATTTTCCGCCGTCAGCTCTCTGCTCTTTGGCCTTTTCGACGTTACACTTATATATATGCGCTTTTGGCTTTCTATTTAATATGCTTTGGCTTGTGCTTTTCTGCCACACGGCACTTGCGCAAAAATACAGATAAGCGAGGGCAAAAGCAAACGGGAGTTTGGTTTTGCCGAGCGAGAGTATCTAAGACGATAGGCAAAGATACGAATAAGCCGAGAGGCAAGCAAATTTTATTTGGTTGACCGAGGC
>CAMRVW010000055.1 GCA_947054185.1 uncultured Rikenellaceae bacterium
TCTGATAAAGATTCGCACGTCCTAAGACTGCGTAATCTTTATCAGATAGTCGTACCTTTACCTTAGTTGTTCCTCAATAATCTCAAACCGGGGTCCGTGACCCCTCCCCCGGAAGGGCCGCCGGAGGCAGTGATCGCAGACAAAAACAGCAGTTTCCGCAAATCAAAACAGCAGTGCCGCAAAATTAACGGCAGTTCCCGCAGTTCTATTTTATCCCGCGCACATGTTTCTCCCAAGCCCAAGCCGATGCGAGGGTCTCGTCTAAAGTGCGTTCGGCATGCCATCCGAGTTCTTTTTCTGCCAGTTCGGTGCCGGCCCATATCTTTTCGATGTCGCCGGGGCGTCTGCCGACAATTTTGTGGTTGACCTTGACGCCGTTCACCCGTTCGAAGGCGCTCACCAGTTCGAGCACAGACAGGGGCTTGCCGGTGCCGACATTGAAATATTCGTACGGTTGCTTGCAGCGACCTTCAACGAGTCGGGCTATGGCGGCCACGTGAGCCTTGGCTAAGTCGACCACGTCAATATAGTCGCGCAGTGCCGAGCCGTCGGGTGTGTTGTAATCGTTGCCGAAGACGCTGAGACACTCGCGTATGCCGGCAGCGGTCTGCGTTATGAAAGGTACCAGGTTGTTGGGTACTCCCTTGGGCAGCTCGCCTATGAGGGCCGAGGGGTGTGCGCCTATGGGGTTGAAGTAACGGAGTGCTATGGCCTTGATGGTGTTGCCTGGTGCCGATGTGACAGACTGGAGTATCTCTTCGCTCATCTGCTTGGTGACACCGTATGGCGAGCCGGCCTTTTGCAGAGGTGTCTGCTCGGTGGCGGGAAGGGTGTCGGGCTGGCCGTAAACGGTGGCCGAGCTGCTGAACACTATGGCGGGCACACCTTTGTCGCTCATTGCCGTGAGCACCGAGGTGAGCGAGCCGAGGTTGTTACGGTAATACTTCAACGGCTGCTCGACCGACTCGCCCACGGCCTTGAATGCAGCGAAGTGTATCACCGCATCAACATGGTGAGCATCAAACACCGACCTCATTTTGTCAGTGTCGCAGCAGTCGTAACGGTAAAACGGTATCTTGCAACCCGTTATTTTCTCGACATTTTCCACCGCCGAGGCGTCGGAATTAGACAAATCGTCCACCACAACAACGTCATAGCCTGCGTTGATAAGCTCCACTGCGGTGTGTGAACCGATATAACCGGCACCTCCGGCAACAAGTACGCACTTTTTCATGATGATGATATTTTTACTTGAATCACAAAGATAATCTATTTGGCGGGAAATTGTTCGCTTCAGGTCACCTTAATGAGACACTTTACATCATGACAGGGCAAAAATCGTACAACAAAGCGCTATGTGGACAATATCAGCACCGAGTTGTCGAGAATATACCGCATGCCTTTGCCGCAGATGGTGAAACTGTTCCACACCAGGGAGGGATGGTCGAACAGCATGATGTGATAGTGGCGGTTTTGCCTGTCATTCAGAGAGCAGCGCTCGAGTATGTACCTGCCGCCGCCACGGTGGAGGTCTGTCTTGAACAGGGCGCCGTTATAGTTGTCAAGACGGTAAAAGGCGTGGTTGTGCACATAATAAAACAACAGGTCGAAGCCGACATGGCCGTGACCCTCAGGGGCAATGAAGTGGCGCCATATCTGTTCGGTGTCAGACGAGGCGGCCTCTTCGCGTTCGCGTGGCTGCCATCCCAGTTGGTCTTGGTAAAGATTGGTGTCGGGCTCTTCGGGCATGGGAGGCCAGAAGTCGGTGACAATTATTTTGCGTTCTTTGTTTGGTGATGTTTCCATGTGTCAGCTTTTGGTTTGGTTGTATTGCAATGCCCTTTTTACAAATTGCATGTAATATGAGCCTATCGGCAGATTGTCTTCAGACCGGCATATGCGCAACGGTGTGCCTTCGGGCGTTTTGGCGCATCTGTGAATATGCGAGCCTCTCTTGGTCAGCTGCGAGTATGGCGCCGGCTCTCCGCCCGGAGTATATTCAAGGTCTATTATGGCATACAACTCTCCCTTTTTGTTGTAAAAGGCTATGTTTTCAACGCGGCGGCACTCTTGCGTTCCGCCTATGTAATAGATGCGCGCGAAAGACGAGCCGTTGACAAGGGGGCCTGTCCGCTTTATCGCAAAGGCCGCCGAGCCCTCGTCTTCAACCATCACTATTTTTAAAAACCTCTCTTTGGCATATCGGTCCAATATCTCGGCCAGATATGCGGAACGGGCACCGTTACCTCCCATGGCGCAAAAATTTGAAATAGGGGCTTTCAAAGTGTCTGACGGCCGAAAAGAGAGTCTCCTCGCCCTCTATCTTTCTGCCGTAACGCAGCACCAGCGATGGTTCCAGCCGTCTTACGGCCTCTGCGTAACCGTGTTTCCACAGATTTACGGCCATGGTGTCTCTGACGGGTATGCAGTTGCTGTTGACGGCGATGACAGAGCCTCGGGGCTGACCGTCGAATATATAAGAGTAACTCTCGGGTGTGATCCATGTGACGTTGGCAACCACATTCACACCTCTGAGTTGGTAAAAGCGCGCCAGACGGCGGTTGTCGAAAACATTCTTGATAATGACGGGGAAGGGAAAATTACGATATACCGAATAATCGGGCGCCACGATGAAATCGGCCGATCTGAGCATGTCGACATATCTTTCGGGGTTGTTGTACAGACACCTGAAACGGTCGTCGTTGATGTAAAAATGGACGAAATATCCTTTGAGCGACTTTTGCTTGGAGTAAAGCAGCTGCGCCTCGTTGAACGGCAACGGCTCCGAGTCTGCCGGTCCGTTGAAGGGCTCCAGCTCGGGCAGGTCATACCGTCCTATGCCTCTCATGCCGTCGAGCATTGCCAGGTTGAAGGTGTCGCGTGCTTTGGCGCGCTTTTTATTGTCTTTCAATGATTCCATAAGTTATATGCGTTGTGTTTTGCCGCGCCCGACATACAAAGGCATGCCGGATGCGTCGGGCATATATGGCCCTGTGGTGCAATGGTAAGGCAAAATGGGCCAACGGCCAAAATAATTTCGTAACGAACATTATTTATTGTATGGGTGGTGTATGGTGCAAACGGTTGCCGAAAGACGTGGCGGTGGTGAAATAAAAACGAACGTTACGACAATATTGTGACCTTTACCAAAAAAACGCTCTAAAAAGCACATAATGAGCCTCTTTTTTTGCGTATTTGTAAAAAATAGTTACCTTTGTTCGATTTTAGTTACTAACTGGAGCAAGTGTCATAAGCCTGATAATGCGTTAATTACGTGATTATCAGATTTTTGACATACTACTTCAATAAATTATTTACAATGACAGATCCTATAGCGGATTTTCTGACGAGAGTCAGAAACGCAGTGAAAGCCAATCACAAGGTGGTTGAAGCTCCTGCATCAAAGATGAAAAAGGAGATAACCAAGATTCTCCACGAGCAGGGTTATATCCTTGCGTACAAATTCATTACCGATGAGCGCGGACACGAGCAGATCAAAATCGCTCTGAAGTATCATCCGGTAAGCAAACTCCCCGCAATCAAGTGCCTCAAGCGCGTGAGCCGTCCGGGTCTTCGCCGTTACTCTTCGTGCGAAGAGCTTCCTCGCGTGTTGAACGGTCTGGGTATTGCGATTTTGTCGACATCAAAGGGTATCATGACCGATAAATCGGCTCGTGTCCAGAATGTCGGCGGTGAAGTATTATGTTATATTTACTAAACAATCTTAAGGAAAAATGTCAAGAATTGGTAAAGCTCCTGTAAACTTGCCCGCGGGTGTGACCGTTACGATCGCCTCCGACAACACGGTAAGCGTTAAAGGGCCTCTTGGAACCCTCTCTCAGAAAATTGATCCGGACATCACCGTCAAGCAAGAGGGAGACTCGTTGGTCTTCACCCGTCCGACCAACCAGCCGCGTCACCGCTCGATGCACGGTCTCTATCGCGCGCTTGTAAACAACATGGTTGTGGGTGTGTCGCAAGGTTATGAAAAGAAACAGGAATTCATCGGCGTCGGTTACAAGGTCGAGGCCAAGGGTCAGATACTCGAGATGAGCCTCGGTTTCTCTCACGATATTCATTTTCAGCTCCCCGCAGAGGTGAAGGCAGAGGTTTTCGCCGAGAAGAAGGGTAACCCCATTCTCACCCTCAAGTCTGCCGACAAGCAATTGCTCGGCCAGGTTGCGGCCAAGATCCGCTCGTTGCGCAAGCCCGAACCCTATAAAGGTAAAGGTATCCGCTTTGTGGGCGAGGTTGTCAGACGCAAGGCAGGCAAGTCTGCCAATGCCAAATAATCATAAACTGCTTTTAATATTATGGCGCTTAATAAAATACAAAGAAGAGATCGCATCAAAATGCGCATCCGCAAGGTGGTCAGCGGTACTTCGGAAAGACCCCGTATGTCTGTTTTTAGAAGCAATAAGCAGATTTACGTTCAGATTATCGATGACCTGACCGGCTCGACCTTGGTTGCCGCATCTTCTAAAGACAAGGAGATCGCCGCAGAGGTTACCGGCAAGAACAAAAGCGAGGTTGCCGCCATTGTGGGTAAGCTCGCCGCAAAACGTTCTGCCGAGAAGGGCATCACCACCGTATCGTTCGACCGTAACGGTTACCTTTACCACGGCCGAGTAAAAATGTTAGCAGACGCTGCCAGAGAGGGCGGCCTTAAATTCTAAACGATATGTCGAATAACAACATAAAGAAAGTAAGAACAAGCGACATCGAGCTTAAAGACAGGCTTGTGAGCATCCAGCGCGTTACCAAGGTGACCAAGGGCGGTCGCACCTTCACCTTCTCGGCCATTGTCGTTGTCGGTAACGAAAACGGCATTGTCGGTTACGGTCTGGGTAAGGCAAACGAGGTTACCGCTGCCATTGCCAAGGGCGTTGAGGATGCCAAGAAGAACCTTATCAAAGTGCCGGTTCTCAAGGGCACGATACCTCACGAGCAGGAGTATCGTTACAGCGGTTCTCTGGTGCTTTTGCGTCCTGCCGCTGCCGGTACGGGTGTCAAGGCCGGCGGTGCCATGCGTGCCGTGCTTGAGAGCGTGGGCATAACCAACGTGCTTGCAAAGAGCAAAGGGTCGTCAAACCCCCACAACCTTGTCAAGGCAACCGTTGCCGCGTTGTCAGAGCTGCGCGACGCTTACAGCATTGCCGAGACCAGAGGTGTGTCGCTCGATAAAGTGTTTAACGGTTAATCTTGCAGATGATGGCAAAAATTAAGATAACTCAAATAAAAAGTCGGATAGGTGCCACCAAAATCCAGAAGCGTAACCTCGACTCGCTCGGGCTTCGTAAGATGAATCGCACCGTCGAACACGAGTCTTCAAAGATCATAATGGGTATGGTCGACAAGGTGGCTCACCTTGTCAAAGTTGAAGAAGTAAAGTAAGTAAAACCTTTTTACCGTATTATAAGCAATGAATTTAAGTAATTTGAAACCCGCGAAAGGTTCCGTAAAGTCAGAGAAGCGTATCGGTCGCGGTCAAGGCTCGGGTTACGGCGGAACGTCAACCCGCGGTCATAAAGGTGCCAAGTCTCGTTCGGGTTACTCAAGCAAACGAGGCTTCGAGGGTGGTCAGATGCCTTTGCAGCGTCGTCTTCCCAAGTTCGGTTTCAAAAACATCAACCGGGTCGAATATAAGGCTGTCAACATCAGCACGCTCGAAGAGCTGGCCTCTAAGAGAAGCCTCTCTGAGATCACTGTCGACACCTTGGTCGAGGCAGGTCTCGTATCTAAGAACGACAGAGTTAAGATCCTCGGCTCGGGTGAGTTGAAGACCAAACTTTCCGTTACTGCTCACGCATTCTCTAAAGCCGCTGCTTCTGCAATCGAGGCTCAGAATGGTCAAGCAATAAAACTCTAATTCGATGAAGAAACTAATCGAAACCCTGAAAAACATATTCAAGATCGAGGAACTTCGTAAACGTATCCTTTATACGTTGGGCCTCATCTTGATATGTCGTCTGGGAAGCTTCGTGACACTGCCGGGCATAGATCCCAACGCCCTTACCGGTCTTCAGAACCAGGTTGAGGGCAACGGTCTGCTCGACCTTATGAACATCTTCAGCGGCGGTGCATTCTCCAACGCGTCCATCTTCGCCTTGGGTATCATGCCTTACATCTCTGCGTCAATCGTGATACAGCTGTTGGGCATACTGGTACCTTACTTCCAGAAGATGCAACGCGAGGGCGAGAGCGGTCGTCGCAAGATGAACCAGTGGACCCGCTATCTGACCATTCTGGTCATGTTGGTTCAGGGTCCCTCGTACCTTATCAATCTTCATGCCACACTGCCTTCGTCGGCATTCGTCATGGGTTCGGGTACGATGTTCAACGTGGTTGCCACCATTGTGCTGGTGGCCGGCACGATGTTCATGATGTGGATAGGCGAGAAGATCACCGACAAGGGTATCGGCAACGGTGTGTCGCTCATCATCATGGTGGGTATCGTTGCACGTCTGCCCTATGCTTTCGCCGGTGAGTTGCTGGCCCGCTTTACCGAATCGACAGGTGGTGCGGTGGCTTTCGTGGTCGAGATGTTTGTTCTCTTCGTGATATTTGCACTCACTATCGCGCTGGTTCAGGCAACCCGCAAGATACCGGTGCAGTATGCCAAACGCATTGTCGGCAACAAGCAATACGGCGGTGCCCGTCAGTATATTCCCTTGAAGATCAACGCGGCGGGTGTAATGCCCATCATCTTCGCTCAGGCCCTTATGTTCATTCCGCTCTTCTTCGAGCGTTTCGAGTCGACCAGGGGCATTGCGACGGTGTTTGCCGATTACACCGGTTTCTGGTACAACTTCGTTTTCGCTCTGCTTGTGGTTGCGTTCACCTATTTCTATACCGCAATCACCGTCAACCCGATGATGATGAGCGAGGACATGAAGCGTAACGGCGGTTTCATTCCCGGTGTCAAGCCCGGCAAGAAAACGGCCGATTACCTCGACACCATCATGTCGCGCATCACTCTTCCGGGTTCGATCTTCCTTGCGATAGTGGCCATATTGCCATCTTTCGCCATGAAGCTCGGTATCAACAACCAGTTTGCCCACTTCTTCGGCGGCACTTCGTTGCTGATCTTGGTGGGTGTGGTGCTCGATACCTTGCAGCAGATCGAAAGCTATCTTCTTCTTCGTCACTATGACGGTCTGATGAAGAGCGGACGAATCAAAGGTCGGACGGGAATGTAAGGGTGCGGCAGCGCACAATATATATAAGGTTCGATGATTGAATTGAAAACAGAGGAGGAAATCGAGCTCCTTCGAGAGAATAATATCCTCGTCTCCAAGACGTTGGCCGAGGTGGGCAAACACATCAAGGCCGGCGTTACGACCAAAGAGTTGGATGCGATTGCAGAGGAGTATATCCGTTCTTTCGGGGCCGAGCCGGCTTTCCTCGGGTATGAAGGTTATCCTGCAACACTGTGTGTCTCGGTCAACGAGCAGGTGGTGCACGGTATTCCCGGCGGTTATGTGTTGAAAGATGGCGACATAGTATCTGTCGATTGCGGTACGTTTATGAAGGGGTTTTGTGGTGACTCCGCTTATACCTTCGGTGTGGGTGATGTTGCGGAAGAGGTGAGCCGCCTTATGGCTGTCACTAAAGAAGCTCTTGTTAAAGGTGCCGAGCAGGCAGTGGTCGGAAAAAGGGTCGGCGATATAGGTTATGCCGTCCAGAGCCATGCCGAGAAGCACGGATACTCTGTGGTCCGCGAGTTGGTGGGCCACGGTATCGGTCGCAAGATGCACATGAGTCCTGAAGTGCCGAACTTCGGGGCGCGCGGCAGGGGTCCCCTGCTTAAAAAGGGAATGGTCATCTGCATAGAGCCCATGATCAACATGGGCACCAGACAGGTGGTGTGGGAGCGTGACGGATGGACAGTCCGCACACGTGACGGCAAACCGTCGGCCCATTATGAGTGGGCGGTGGCCATAGGCAAGGATAAACCGGACATACTTACAACTTTTGATTACATCGAAGCAGTACTAAATCAAACCCTCTAATTAAATGGCTAAACAGGCAGCAATTGAAAAAGACGGTACTATTATCGAGGCATTATCCAACGCGATGTTCCGTGTCGAGCTCGACAATGGCCATGTAATTACCGCTCACATATCGGGGAAGATGAGGATGCATTATATCAAGATTCTTCCGGGCGATAAGGTGAAGGTTGAAATGTCTCCGTACGATCTTAGCAAAGGGCGAATATCGTTCAGGTATAAGTAATCTTGCCTATGGTCTTGTGCATGCCTCGCGGCAGGTTGTGACAATCTGTGCGGGCAGTGTGGCAAAGGACGGTACGGGGAGGCTGTGGTCGGGCCTGTATCGAAAGCCGGATGTCATTTTTCGATGAGATATCGAAAAACGGGGCTATGGTAAAGATAAAGTGCGGAAATTTAAGTTTAAGAGTCAGAAATTAAAATTTTCTTCGATGAAAGTTAAAGCATCAATCAAAAAGCGCAGCGAAGATTGCAAGATCGTAAGACGCAAAGGCCGTCTTTACGTTATCTGCAAAAAGAACCCCAAGTTGAAAATGCGCCAGGGTTAGTCCCTTAATTTTTAAAACAAAAGTTGAAATTTTATGGCACGTATTGTTGGTGTTGATTTACCCAAAAATAAGAGAGGCGTCATTGGCCTCACGTACATTTACGGCATCGGTCTGAGCACCGCGCAGGAGATACTCGCAAAGGCAGGCATAGACCAGAACGTAAAGGTGAAAGACTGGAACGACGATCAGGTTACATCTATCCGTAACATCATCGCTTCGGAAGGTTATAAAGTGGAAGGTGAGCTCAGGTCTATGATCCAGCTCAACATCAAACGTCTGATGGATATCGGTTGTTACCGTGGCATCCGTCACCGTTTGGGTCTGCCCCTCCGTGGTCAGAGCACCAAAAACAACGCTCGTACTCGCAAGGGTAAAAAGAAAACAGTGGCTAACAAGAAAAAAGCAACCAAGTAATCGTAATTAGCAATGGCAAAGAAAACTGCGACAGTTAAGAAAAAAGTCGTTAAGGTCGATGCGATAGGCCAGGCCCATATCCACTCAACCTTCAACAATGTGATCGTGACCCTCGCTAATGCGCAAGGTCAGGTAATAAGCTGGAGCTCAGCAGGTAAGATGGGTTTCCGCGGTTCCAAGAAAAACACTCCTTATGCAGCGCAGACCGCTGCTTCCGATTGCGCCAAAGTTGCTTACGACTTGGGTTTGCGTAAGGTGAAAGTATATGTTAAAGGTCCGGGTGCGGGTCGTGAGTCCGCAATCCGTACAATCCACGGTGCAGGTATCGAGGTCATAGAGATTATCGACGTTACCCCGCTGCCTCACAACGGTTGTCGTCCCCCCAGCAGAAGACGTGTCTGATTCTTTTGTACCGCTTTTTCATTATTTTTACTTAAGTTTCTTAAAATAAAAAGTTAACAAATGGGACGTTATATAGGACCTAAAACAAAGATCGCCAGAAAATTCGGCGAGGCCATTTTCGGCAGCGACAAATATTTCGAGAAGAAAAACTTTCCCCCGGGACAGCACGGTCTTAACCGTAAGCGCAAGAAGCTCTCGGAGTATGGTGTTCAGTTGAAAGAGAAACAGAAGGTGAAAGCGATATACGGCATGCAGGAAAAGCAGTTCCGCCGCATGTTCCAGATCGCTCACGTGATGCACGGTGTGACCGGTGAAAACCTTATCAAGCTGCTTGAGAGCCGTTTGGATAACGTGGTATACCGTTTGGGCATTGCTCCCACCCGTTCGGCAGCGCGTCAGTTGGTGTCTCACCGTCACATAGTTGTGAACGGTCAGGTGGTAAACATACCCTCTTACTCGCTCAAAGCCGGCGAGACGGTGGGTGTGCGTGAGAAGAGCAAGTCGTTGGAGGTTGTTCAGAACGCATTGGCAGGCCACTCTCTCCGCTTCTCTTGGCTTGAGTGGGATGCTGCATCGATGACCGGCAAGTT
This sequence comes from uncultured Rikenellaceae bacterium, assembly GCA_947054185.1. Classification (GTDB taxonomy): domain Bacteria; phylum Bacteroidota; class Bacteroidia; order Bacteroidales; family Rikenellaceae; genus CASDZP01. The sequence goes on from CAMRVW010000055.1 coordinate 9,964, forward strand.
CGTTCAGGCGCCCGAGCGTGGCGATATTCCCGAGAATATCAACGAGCAGCTGATCGTCGAATTGTACTCTAAGTAGTAAAAGTTTAAAAATCAAACAGTAATCATGGCAATACTCGCTTTTCAAAAACCGGATAAGGTTATAATGTTGGACTCCACTGCCGAGTTCGGACGTTTTGAGTTCCGTCCGCTCGAGCCGGGGTACGGCATAACTATCGGTAATGCTCTTCGTCGTGTACTGATTAATTCTTTGGAGGGTTATGCCATAACCACCGTCAAGATTCCCGGTGTGGCTCACGAGTTCGACACCATTAAGGGAGTGATGGAGGAGATGATAGACATTATCCTCAACCTCAAGCAGGTGCGTTTCGCCAAAGAGTCGGAGGACATGGATGGTGAGAAGGTTACCGTTAATGTGGCCGGGCTTACGGAATTGACTGCCGGTTACATCTCTAACTTTTTGACCGGTTTCAAGGTTTTGAATCCCGAGCTTGTGATCTGCCGACTTGAGCCTGAGGCTCGTTTCCAAATGGAGCTTACTATTGGCAAGGGCCGTGGTTATGTACCCGCTGAGGAGAATCGTCCTGCGGATAACACCGATGTCGCTCTTTTGCCTATCGACTCGATTCATACCCCGATAAAAAATGTCAAATATACTGTCGAGGACTATCGTGTCGAGCAGAAGACCGACTATCAGAAGCTCAATCTTGAGATAACCACGGACGGTTCGATACATCCGAAAACGGCTCTTAAGGAGGCAGCGAAGATTCTTATCCAGCACCTTATGCTCTTCTCTGACGAGCGAATAACGCTCGATGTCGAAGAAAAGGCAACAACAGAGGAGTTTGATGAGGATGTGCTTCACATGAGGCAGCTTCTCAAAACAAAACTCACCGAACAAGATCTCTCTGTGCGTGCGCTCAATTGCTTGAAAGCCGCCGAGGTTGAGACTATCGGCGATCTGGTGCGCTTCCAACGTGCCGATCTGCTCAAGTTCCGCAACTTCGGTAAAAAGTCGCTTTCCGAGTTGGATGAGTTGCTTGCAACACTGAATCTCCACTTCGGAATGGATGTTGCCAAGTATAAATTGGATAAGGACTAAGCGTCTTTCCGTAAGGTCAAAATCTTAAAGAAAGAATAATTAACAATGAGACACAATAGAACAATCAATCATCTCGGCCGCACCGCCTCTCACCGTAAGGCGTTGCTCTCTAACATGGCCGTGTCGCTTATCATGCACAAGCGCATAACCACGACCGTGGCTAAGGCAAAGGCTCTGAGAATGTTCATCGAGCCCATCATTACAATGTCGAAGGTCGATACAACACCCTCGCGCCGTAATGTATTCTCTTACCTTAAGAACAAATATGCCACCACGGAGTTGTTCCGTGTGATTGCTCCCAAGGTTGCAGGCCGTCCCGGTGGATACACCCGCATACTTAAGACGGGCTTCCGTGCAGGTGACGCTGCCGATATGTGTTTTATCGAGCTTGTCGACTTCAACGAAGTTTACTCTCAGAACAAGGGCGTGGCTAAAGCCGCAGAGAAACCCAAAACTCGTCGCTCTTCTAAGAAGAAGGTCGCTGAGGCCGCTCCTGCTGCCGAGGCTTCCGCCACTGAGACTGCCGAAGTTGCAGCTGAGTAATATCTTAGCTCTGAGCATAATAAAAGGCTCTCCTTATTGCAAGGAGGGCCTTTTTTGCCGGCACTGCAGTATTTCCGGCACTGTCGTTTATTTTGCGGGAACTGCCGTTATATTGCTGGAACTGCCTCCGGCGGCCCTTCCGGGGGAGGGGTCTCGGACCCCCTTTTGATATTTTTTAGGAACAACAATAGAAGTACGGATATGTTCCATAAAGATTACGCAGTCTTGGGACGTGCGAATCTTTATTGGATATCCGTTTTTCAGCCCTTAGGCTTTGTGCCTGAAAGATGTCAAATATGGACCATGACCGCTGAGCGGAAAGGGTGCGGGGCAGGACGGCAGACAATAACAGCAATACCGCAACAAAACATCAATGCGGCAGCAAAATAGCAACATTAACTGCCCCGCAAAGCACGACGGAGAGGGCCGACCGCAGGTCGGCCGCATGGGGGCGGATTCGGGGCCGATGGTGTGATGAGTGAGATTTTGGGCGTGGGTGGGCCCGAGAGAGACGGGCGGCACCTTGGGTTGGTTGGGGTGCCGTGCCTTTAGTGTGGAGGAGAGCGGCGCGGAGCCTGCGGAGGGCTAAGGTGGGGAGGTAATAAGCGGTGTGAGTGGGATTAATTCACTGCGATATATATTGCTGTGCGGTGTGCGGCCCTCCGTTGGGGCGGAGGCTCAGGGCCGCGCGGGCTTTCGTTGCTCAGCCCGGTCACAACGAAATTTTTGTTACGTAACA
>CAMRVW010000056.1 GCA_947054185.1 uncultured Rikenellaceae bacterium
CAAAGGTACGACAATTTTCATCTGCCGGCGCCACCTTGCCGCATAAATATTGGCTCTAAAGATGGTACGACACCCTTTTTTTACTATCTTCGTAACATAAAAACATGAGGTCATGCTAAACGAATCGACATTACTATTTTTATCGGAATTGCGCCTGAACAACAACCGCGAATGGTTTAACGACAACAAATCGCGTTACGAAGATGCCCGCGACGATGTCATGGCCCTAGGCGAACTGCTGCGCCAAAAGATACACGAGTTCGACCCGGAGATATCCGTCGATTACCCCGTCAAGCGCTCCATGTTCCGCATATACCGCGACACCCGCTTCAGTCGCAACAAAGAACCTTACAAGACCAACCTCGGCCTTGTGATAAACGACAACGGCATGCTCAAAAACCCGCTGGCCGGTTACTATATACACATAGAGCCGGGCGAAAGCGCCATCTTGTCGGGCTGTTACATGCCCGAGGCCCCTGTACTCAAACTGTTGCGCGACGCCTTCGACCTCGACTGGGAGCTGTTTGAAAGCGAGGTGATGGCCGACAGACTCTTTGCCGAACACATAGGCGACCTATGCCGCGAAGACCGGGTGCTGAAACGCGTTCCCAACGGTTACCCCAAAGACTCCCCCGCCGCCGAATACCTCAAGCTGACAAGCTTTTACGGCGGAGCACACCTGTCTGACCAAACCTTGACGTCGCCCTCGGGCATCGACGGGATGGTGACCGTATGCCGCGCCCTGAAACCGCTCAAGGAGTTCCTGAACCGGGCCATAAGATACGAGGAGTGAACGCCCAAGCTCCCGCAGGCAAACACCCGTCTTCCCGAAAAGCCCCTCTTGGGAAATCCCCTTTGCCCCCGCAAAAAGACACTGCCCCAAAAGCCACCCTTTGGAAAACAACCTATTGGGAAACACCATTTTTGGGAAAACACCACCAAGCCCCCGGCCACAGCAAAGCCCCCATCTCTCCGAGAAAGCTCTCGGAAAGCCTTCCTTGGGAAGCCCCTCTTGAAAAGACCCGCCCTTGGGAAGCCACCCAAAGCCCGCCGGAAAACACCAAAGACCTAAAAAACAAGGGATCGGCAAAAACCGACCCCCGACAAATCACATAACCGCTGCCCTTATCTTGACCAGCCGCTCCAAAAGCGGAGCCAACAAACTAAGCTTAAGCATGTTGGCACCATCCGACTTGGCTATCGTCGGGTCGGGATGTGTCTCTATGAACAGACCGTCCACACCCACGGCCACGGCGGCGCGGGCAATGGTCTCTATCATGTCGGGACGTCCGCCCGTCACCGTGCCCTGATTGGGCTGCTGCAAAGAGTGGGTTATGTCCATCACCACTGGCAACCCGGTCTTCTGCATGGTGGGTATGCCGCGGAAATCGACCACCAAATCGCCATATCCGAAAGTGGTGCCCCTGTCGGTGAGCATGACACGCCCGTTGCCGCACTCTGTCACCTTCTGGGCGGCCATAGACATAGACTCGGGCGCAAGAAACTGCCCTTTCTTTATGTTGACCACCTTACCCGTTGCGGCTGCGGCCTCAAGAAGGTCGCTCTGACGACACAGGAAAGCCGGGATCTGAAGCACATCGACATACTCGGCAGCCATAGCCGCCTCAGAAGCCGAATGTATGTCGGTAACCACCGGCACACCGAACCGTTCTCTCACTTCGGTCAATATCTCAAGCGCCTTGCGGTCGCCTATGCCTGTAAACGAAGTGCGCGACGAACGGTTGGCTTTACGGTAAGAGGCCTTGAATATATAAGGTATCTTAAGCCGGCGCGTCAACCCGACAGCCTCCGAGGCCACCTCCATTACACACTCGCGGCTCTCGACCACACACGGACCGGCCATAAGGAAAAAATTGCCCGAACCGGTGTCGGCAATAAGAGGTATCGAGGAAATTATCTCTTCTTTTGTCATAACATTATGGTTTATTTATACTTATCTTTCCACAAGGCATCTTGCACCCGTGCCGTCTCGCGTTCGCGGGCATTGTCGGCAGGTATGTAAAAGCGGTGCGACGAAATCTCGCCGGGCATATACTCCTGATATACGAAATGGCCCGGATGGTCGTGCGCATACTCGTATGCGGCGCCGTAACCGAGCTTCTTCATCAGCGATGTGGGAGCATTGCGCAGATGCAAAGGCACATCATGACGGTTGCCGCCGCGCACATACTCCAATGCCGCATCTATGGCCAGATAGGCGGAGTTGCTCTTGGGGCTGGTGGCCAGATAGACGGTCGCCTCGGCCAACGGTATGCGTCCCTCGGGCATGCCTATGTTAGATACGGCATCGAAACAGGCGTTGGCCAGCAACAGGGCGTTGGGATTGGCCAGCCCGACATCCTCGGCAGCCGATATCACGAGCCTGCGGGCTATGAACTTGGGGTCTTCGCCTCCGTCTATCATGCGAGCCAGATAGTATATCGCCGCCTGGGGGTCACTGCCCCTTATCGACTTTATGAATGCCGATATTATGTCGTAATGTTGCTCGCCACCCTTGTCGTAAGTGGCGGTATTCTCTTTGAGGGCGTCTATCACGCGCTTGTCGTCTATTATCACGTCACCGTCCGCGGCACCGCACAACACATCTATGATGTTCAACAACTTACGCGCATCACCGCCGGAAAAACGAAACAGGGCGTCGGTCTCTCTTATCTCGAAATGGCGACGACACAACTCCTCGTCGTTCTCTATGGCCCTGCGCAACAGCTTGTCGAGGTCGTCGGCCGAGAGGGCCTTAAGCGTATATACCTGACAGCGAGACAATAACGGACGTATCACCTCAAACGACGGGTTCTCGGTCGTCGCACCTATAAGGGTCACGACACCCTCTTCCACAGCCCCCAAAAGCGAGTCTTGCTGTGACTTACTGAAACGGTGTATCTCATCGATGAAAAGCAACGGCGGCGGCGAATCGAAGAAACGGTCGGAACGCGCCTGCGATATGACCTCGCGCACATCTTTGACCCCCGAAGTGACCGCCGATAGGGTGTATAACTTACGGTCGAGTGTGCGCGCCACTATCTTGGCAAGGGTGGTCTTACCAACACCGGGAGGCCCCCACAGTATGAACGAGGGCACGGCTCCGCTCGACATGAAACGACGGAAAAGACCATCGGGACCAACCAGGTGTTCCTGCCCGATATAATCGTCAAGCGTCTGCGGCCTGAGGCGTTCGGCAAGAGGTCTGAAACTCATAGTGCAATTTTATATAAAGACAACCTCGTGCAAACAGGGCAAAGACAACACCAGGCTCGCCTGCGATTGCCCCGCACGGTTATCTTACTGCAAAGATAAGCACAAAAGAGGATATAAAAAAGCCCTTTCATACAATCAGACGACACAAACTCAAGTCGTGCCGCACTCACATTTTCCCACCGACGCCGACATCTTGCATAATTTTTGCGATAATGGTCGACACAAAAACAGATACGGATTTTTTTATTACCTTTAAACCCAAATGCACACTATATGATAAAAATAGGCATCATATCAGACACCCATTCTGTTTTCGACGACAAACTGAAACATTTTTTAGACCCTGTCGACACTATATGGCACGCCGGCGACATCGGCGACATAGAGACTGCCGACCTCATAAACGCTTTCAAACCCCTTGTGGCGGTCTATGGCAACATCGACGACTTCACCGTGAGGTCGACATACCGTAATGCCGTGACCGCGTTCGAGAGCGAGGGCGCCAGAGTAATCATGACCCATATAGGCGGTTATCCGGGCCGTTACGAAGCCTCTTTCAGAGAAAAAATAGCCGCATACCGCCCCACCATCGTTGTCACTGGCCACTCGCACATACTCAAAGTGATGTGGGACAAGCAGATGGGGCACCTGCACATCAATCCCGGTGCCGCCGGCATCAACGGCTTTCATCGTGTGCGCACCGCCGTGAGGCTGACGATAGACAACGGCATACCGAGCGACCTCGAGGTGGGACAGTGGGACAGATAGATGACACCAGGGGCAAAACATATTCGGCTTACAGCCATACTGCTTGCGATCGGCCTTGCGGTCGCCCCTCTCATTGCATCGTCTCAAAACAGAGACACCATGCCGCACAAGAGTGGCTATCAGTGGCAACTCCCGGACAATATCACGGAATACCGCGACTCTCTTTTACATAAATCGCTGGAAGGCAATACACTTACCGACAGACCCATGCCACCGAAAGAGAGCCACAAAGAGGCCACAAAAACCACCGACAGGAAAGAGGCCGACACCCTTATTTTCCGCCGCCTGGTCGACACTCCCGAAGAGCGATACATCAGAGAGAGCGTCGACACCGGCCGCATACTCAACATCAAGATAGACACCCTGCGCCACAAGTCGAAACTGGCGCGCAAATTTCACGACATATTCTCATACACCCCCGCCCCGGCCCAAAAGCTGACCACCGAACGGCCCGACAAACAATACGAAGGTTACATCATAGACTCCATCATCATCATAATACGCATACCGGCATTCGACGAGAATGTAAAAAACAAGTTTCTCCGCTGGCACTATCGCGTGGCCAACAACGTGCACGTGCTCACGCGCCAAGAGAAGATACGCAAAGACATATTGATAAAACCAGGCGACCGACTCAACTTTACCGACATATCGAGAAACGAGGTGTTTTTACGCGAACAGAACTTCGTCAACGACGTGCAGATGCTGGCCCAACCCGACGATACCCCGGGCCATGTGGTGCTCACAGTCTTCGTGCGCGACAAGTTTTCAATAGGCGGCGAGTTTGACAACGACGATGACGACTCCAAACTATCCATTTACGACAACAACTTCCTCGGCACAGGCAACACGCTGAAATTCACCAATTACATCAACTTCGACGAGAAACGTTTCGCCAAAGCCGGCGACATATCATACAGGTTCAACAACCTCTTGGGCACGTTCACCGACCTTACCACCACCCTCGGATATGGCGACCGCGGCAACTATTTCACCGTACACAACAGGCTATTCAAACCATACATAAAACCGACCGACATTGCCGGAGGACTCGACCACAACTTCTCGCGCGACATGGAAGACATAGCCTCCATGGACTCTGTCATACGCACCACGAGCAACATATTTTCCGCATGGGCAGGCGCCTCAGTCAAGGTGGCACCCAAAGAGACGGCACTCTTCTTCAACATCAGGTATGAATACCGTTACTTCATGGAAGGACCTTTCGTCAACCGTTGGGTAAACCGTTACTATCACAACAACAGATCGTTGCTCGTCACATTCGGCATCTATCGAGAACACTTCTATCGCGGCAACCTCATATACGGATTCGGCCGCACCGAAGACATCGCATACGGCTTCAAGGCCGAGATATTGGGCGGTTACAGCTGGGGCCGTTACGACAACATACCATATATAGGGGCGCGCCTGTCGTCGGGACACCGCACACGTCTGGGCTATCTGACGGCAAACGCCCAATGGGGCAGTTACATCAGCAGTCTCAACCGATACAACCAGATGATAACGCGTTTTGACATGCTCTTCTTCACCCATCTGGTGTCGCTCAGGCGCAACTATCACCTGCGTCAGTTTTTCAAGTTCGGCACCATAATAGGAACCAACATGATGGTGGGCCACGGACAAACCATCACATTCAACGGCAATTACAAACTGCGCGATGTGAACACCAATAACACCGCCGGCACCTCGCGCCTCTATTTCTCACCCGAAACGGTGATATTCAGTCCCTGGCACGTATTCGGCTTCCGCTTCTCCCTGTACTCGTTTCTCGACTCGGGCACTCTGGGCTTCGACAACAATCCGTTCAAAAACAAATTTTACACCGCCGTGGGCATCGGCATCAGATTCCGCAATGAAAAGCTGTCTTTCAGCGCATTACAACTGAGACTATCCTATCTGATCAAAGGCAGCCCGACCATGTCGTCGCAATATTTCCGATTCGGACACGAACAAAGACTCAACGACAACCGATTCGTCCCCGCCGAACCGGGCTTCATAAACTTTGAATAAAAATGCCAGCCCGGGCAAAGACCCTCCAAGACGCAACGTCATCCGTCTAAAGACCGACATCACGAAAACACCGCGATGCCTCCCCACATCAACATCAGCCCAACTGCATATCGGGCTCGAAGTCAGGTGCTTCAAACCGCTTTTTGCCGTTGAGTGTAAAGCGCAGATAGGTTATGGGCTTGCCCTCGCCGAGGAAACGCGTCTCGTATGTCGTTTTAATGCCAGACAGCTCGCGCGGCAACCCCGGCTCGTTGTATATGTCGGTCAGTGCCGTCTCCACAGGCAGAGCGTTGGCCTCGGCCACGGCCTTGCTGTAAAGATGCAGATGCAGAGAGTCGGTCTTGAGGTTTATGGCGCCGTCGTCTTTCATGAACGAGGCGTAACGCTCGAGGAAAAACGGTGATGTCAGGCGTTTCTTGGCGCGACCGGGCTTAAGCTGCGGATCGGCAAACGTTATCCACACCTCGTCCACCTCACCGGGAGCGAAAAACGAGGTTATGAACTCTATGCGGGTACGCAAAAAGGCGGCATTGGATATCCCCTCCTCGGTCACGGTCTTGGCCCCGCGCCACATACGCGCCCCCTTTATGTCGACACCTATGAAATTGCAATCGGGATATATGCGCGACAAACCGACGGTATATTCACCCTTGCCGCAACCCAACTCAAGCACCACGGGGTTATCGTTTCCGAAGAAATCACGACGCCACCGCCCCTTCAGCGGATGATCCTTGCCAAATATATCGTCAAACTCAGGTTGCACAAGACAACGGAAGGTCTCGTTCTCGGCAAACCTTATCAATTTATTCTTTCCCATCTGTTTACTGTTTTCACCACCTGCAATACCCCCGTTTTTTTTAGGCGACACGCCCCCTTTCGCAAACTTTACGCTCACCTGTTTGCAAATAGCCGCCACAATCTTTGCAAACCGTCTCCTCTCTTTTCACAGCCCCCTGCACTCTCATTATCTTATGGCCACACCCACCGCCTTTATGCCGCAACGCTCACCGCCACCGACACGTCGCAAAGAGATGAGGTAATTGCCCGGGCGGGCAAACCGTGCCGAATCGACAAGCGACACGACATGTTCTGACGGCATATTGCGCGCATCACCCGACAGCGACACCGAATAATCGCCGCCCGACCTGACGCCGTCGGGGGTGAATACCTCGAACACCACACGCAGGGTATCGTCAAAGGGCAGGCGCTCGGTGGCTATCACCATGTCTATGCTTCTGAGTGTTAGTGTGTCGTCGTTATGAAAAGTGTAATAAAGCTCTCTCTCGCCCCACTCCTCGGCCGATACGTCGTAAAAGCGCTCGTAAATACACATACGGCTGCACGCGAAAGCCGACAGGGCCAATGCCGACACCGCCGCCGACACAAGCCACCCTTTCAGCCGGCAGACACCCGTGGGTATGTTGTCTCTCTGCATGCCACCCATCAGTTTGCAGCACCGTTACCGCCATCGCCTGCACCGCCACGACGTCGGCGATTACGGCCGCCGTTACGACGATTGTGCCTCTGCCCGTCATCCCGGCCCTCTCGTGGCTGTCCTTCACGAGCCTGACGAGGTTGTCCCTCTCCCCGGGGCTCTCTGCGCGGCCCTTCGGCGCGAGACTGCTCTCCACGTTGCCCCTCGCCTCGTGACTGGTCGGCACGTTGCTCACCGCGTGATTGCGACCCTCCGCGTGACTGCCTGCCCTCGCGCGGCTGCTTGTCGCTGTCGTCACGACGGTCGCGGCGGCGTCTGTTGTCACGACGCCCCGACTTGCCGGTATCGAAACGGGTGATGCTCTCCTCGCCCACAACATTCTTGAAATCGGGCAGTTGCTCCCGAGGTGCCGCATCCTGAGCCGACAGAAGGGTGTCGGGCTTCGAGCCGCGACGGTTCATCGACAATATCTCTTTTACACGCCTGAGCGGCACTGTCACTATGTTGACCGTGCTGCCCGGGTCTGACGAGAACGACAACTGCTTCTTGAATATGTCGGCCTTGACCAGATAATAGCTCCCCTCCATCGTCTCAAGGGGGGCGTTGATCTTGGGGAACTCGCGTCGGGCATCCAAATAGGTGTCGACCTCGTAATTGAGGCAGCATTTGAGCTTGCCGCACTGCCCCGCAAGCTTCTGCGGGTTGAGCGATATCTCTTGGAAACGCGCCGAGTTGGTGGTGACCGACACAAAGCCGCTCATCCATGTGGAGCAACAGAGCTCACGCCCGCACGAGCCTATGCCGCCAATGCGACCGGCCTCCTGACGCGCACCTATCTGCTTCATCTCTATGCGTATGCGAAACTGCTCGGCAAATATCTTTATCAGCTCGCGAAAATCTACTCTCTCGTCGGCGATGTAATAAAATATCGCCTTCATCTTGTCACCCTGATACTCCACGTCGCCTATCTTCATGTTGAGCCCCAGATCGGCGGCTATGACGCGTGAACGTATCATGGTGGTATGCTCTAACGCTATGGCCTCCTGCCACTTGACAATATCGGCAGCCTTGGCCTTGCGATATATCTTCTTGAACTCGACACCATCGGGTCTGAAACCGGTGCGCCTCATCTGCTTGGCCACCATATCGCCGGCCATGCTTACAATGCCTATATCGTGTCCCGGAGAGGCCTCCACCGCAACAATGTCGCCCACCTCAAGACGCAGGTCGGTGGCATTGCGGTAATAACCCTTGCGCGTATTCTTGAACCGCACCTCGAAGATATCGCCCGTCTGGGCCTCGGGAATGTCTGAGAGCCAGTCGTAAGCCCCCAACTTGTAACACCCGGGACACGCCCTGGCCGACGACTCCTCGGGGGCTGCTCCGTTCTCAAAGGTACATCCGCGCCCGACATCTGTTCTATATTCTTTTTTAGAATCTTTCATACATCTGTTTTTTAGAGGCCGCAACGCTCGCCGGCCTCCCGATTTGCAAAAATAAAAAAAATCGCCGCAACGGCAAAGCGCCCCCTCACAACGGACTCTTTTCGCGATAACAAAACCGCCCGACATCATCGTCTCTCAGCCACACAAACCGCACACCCTCATGCTCCCGACAAAAATCACCACCCCTCCCGACAAAGTCGCCCTGTTACCGCACAATGGCGACACCTTTCTAAAGAGCCCCCTATTCTAACGCCGAAAGACCGGCTTTGCAGTCGGTCTTGAACACGAGTATATATCTCATTAGAACGGCAGATCGTCCACCCCGCCGTCTGTCATCTCAACGGCAGGTGTCTCGGGTGCCGGTGCGGCGTAAGAAGGAGCCGGCGCAGTATAAGAGGCTGCCGGTGTGCCTCCGTACGACTGCTGTTGCGGCTGCGAATACTGCTGTTGGGCGGGAGCGTTATAACCGCCGTCATATCCGCTTGCAGGCGCTGCCGGACGGTCGTTGTCGCCGCGACGGCCAAGCAGACGCAACTCATCGACATGAACCTCGGTGCTGTAACGCCTTATCTTGTTTTCATCCTCCCACTGACGCGTACGCAACTTACCCTCGACATATATCTGCGAACCCTTGCGCACATACATCTCCACGACATTTGACGTGCGTCTGTTGAATATGAGCGAATGCCACTCGGTATGATCTCGCGACTCCTGTGTGGAGGGGTTGTATATACGTTCGTTGGTGGCTATGTTGACACGCGCCATCTTGCCGCCGTCTTCAAATGTCCTCACCTCGGGGTCACTGCCCACATTACCGACCAATATGACTTTATTTACCATTATTCCCGTTTTTTATTATTTAATCTCCAAAGATAACATTTTTATTGCAAAAACACTCCGTTTTTGGCAAAAATGGCCCGAAAGCACATACAAAAACCGACACAAAAGCCCCGACACTCAAACCGATTCCCCATACATTGCAAACCAGAACCGCGCCATCTTACAATGCGGGCACATCATCCTCTCCCTCTATTATAACGGCTCTGTCGGGGAAACTTCTGTCGAATATGATGACGTTACGGTCCTGACGTCTCTTTTTGCTCGCACGGCTCTTTCTGTCCGTCCGCGCCGCACCGCCGGGGAAGTCTATTTTGGACGGGTTCACATTATCGCCATCATATATCTGATAGTCATGCACATAATCCATATAATAAGACGACTGCCCGCCATCGCGTCTTTGAGTCTTTTCCGCTTTAGGCTCAGGCTCTTTGCCCCAGAAGAAGTTCATGCCGGCGCGATAAGAGAGGCTTCGCAGACCTCCCAGACCGCCTCCTAAAGAAGAGATGCTGAAATCGCTCAATGCATAAAACTGAAACCTCCTCAGGTTGGCCATAAGACCCACACCCACCGACAAAGGGTCGACCCTCTTGTTAGACAAGGCAGCAATGGCCGAGAAACGACCGTTTGCCGACGTATAACGATAACCAGCCGTAAGGGCGTAATAAGCTGTCTGGCTCCCGCCGAACGTACCCAAGAAATTCATGGAAAAGACATGGCGCGAATCACCCCTCAAATCATACTCACCGCTCATGTTCATTGTCATGGGTATGGCTTTGCCGTGTGCATATCCCGCCACAGTGTCTAAAGATACGCTTTTCAGAAGATCGTTATATATAGAGTCTATCGCATTGTCAAACGACAAAGAACCCAATGAGGAGTCGAAATCTCCGAACCCCTCGAAGCGATACGAACCGTCACCCGTCGAACATATACGCGACGACGAACGCCCCGACCACTTGATGAATCCCATGTCGGTCAATCCCAGACCGACACGCCACCTGCCATCGTCAGAGTGCCACTGACCGCCTATGTCGAACGCCATGCCAGGGTTGAGCACAGGGCTTACAAAATCGCCCGTGCCGCTCAGGTTAAGGTTGCCGCCCGTTATATCCACCTCTCCCCTTATCAGGCTTCCGGTAACGTCCTTGTCTATGGTAAAGCGTGTGCTGTTGGTGTAAAGCCCGGCAATGCCTGCAATGAACTTCACCCGCCCGCCGACGCTGAAATTAGAGCCTATCTTGCGGTGATAACCCAAGGCTGTCTCGTTCCAGGCCATCACGTTACTCCTCAACGACAGGTCGAAACGTCCGGCATAACCCACCGGATTATCGAACAGATAAGCGAACAACCCCGCCGGATATGTCGAACCCGACGATATCCTCACACGGTCGGAAACGCTCACAAGACCGCCGTGTTTCAATCGCACTCCCACGTTAAACAGCTCCAACCCCATCTCAAACCTGAAAGCCTTGCCGTCGGCCTTGCGGGCGAGCTTGGCACCGTCTATATGACCGTTTTTGATAAACGAACCGTAACCTAACGAGGTGCCCACATTAATACCCACGGCACCCAACAACGGCAACGACAGGTATGAGCGTTCGGGCACAACGGCCGGATTGACATGCATGTTTTGCGGCGTGACTCCCACTGCGGTCATCATGTGCATATCCTGCCCCTTAAGCGACGAGGCACAGGCCAGAAGCACCAATATAGTCAACAATATCTGTCTCATCGTCTTAGTCGTTTGAATCTAACTGCACGACGCCATTCACGCCTATTGTAAGGTTGAGTTTAAGGCTCGACCCTTTATAAATCTTGACATTACGTCTTTGAGAGGCATCGAGCGACGAGGCGCTTATATTGAAACGCATCTTCTCTATGTCTGCAAAATCGTTAACCACCTCGGGGTTGAGATCCACCAATATGTAATTGCTCTGGTCTATCACCACAGGCGTGGCCATAGACATGGGCAGGTTGTTTTCGGTCGACGGTATCACTATCTTATCCATGACAAACGGTTTCTCCTCGCCATTTGCGGTAACACCTGAAAGATCGAGCGTCAGCTTCAACGGGAAAGAGTTGCTGCCTGTGATGGCCAATTGCGCCTTATTGACATTCACGTCCAAATCGAGGTCGACATCGTAAGTGTCGCTGTAAAATATGTCGCCGAACACCCCGTGAAGAGGTATGCCCAGCACTATAGAGCCGTCAAGCGCACATGTGCGGTCGTAATAGTTCTCCTGCACAACGGGCACTGTGCCATAGGGAGCCATAAGGTCGTCGTCCGACGGATTGGTTATGGCACTGAACGAAAACTCGACGGTGCGCAGCTCTTTGTTCAACAGGTCGGAGATGCCGGTGCCGCTGGCAGTGATTCCATTGTCTATCACGATGCTCGAAACACCCTCGCCCACATAAAAACGGGTCTTGTCATACCCTTCGTCAAGCTCAATCTCACGTCCGTCGGCCTTAAGGCTCGTCAATATCACGGCCACGGGAAGCACGAAGGTGTTTTTGAAGTTGATGGTAATGGAGGGGTCGGCCAAATAAATGTCACCCACATTGTTCAGAAAATCGTTTATGCCCTCCTCTATGGTTATGGTCGT
>CAMRVW010000057.1 GCA_947054185.1 uncultured Rikenellaceae bacterium
AAAACATGTCTCTTTATCGTGCAGCGATGGACTCAAAGAGAGTGGGGACATTTGAGTTGTTCACATACGCCGAATTGCCTTACTATGACATGACAAGCAAGAAGAAACTTGCCCTTGGAGCGGCCACAGACCAGAATAGTTCGCAAGCGTCTATTGCTTATGTCAAGACCGAGGTTGTCAGGGCAATGGGCGATGTCGAGATGTTCCTTAATGAAAAGTCGGCCACAGAACGCGGAGATGTAATCGGCTTTCAGATGAGATTCACCGCAATGCCTTATCAGTCAAAATACATAGCGGCAATATACTCGACCAAGGAGGCGTAACAATGGACAAGAAAATAAGCCCTAATGTTACGTTACAGGAGGCGATCAAGAGCCAAACCGCCACGCGCTTGGGCCTTGCCAACACTCCGGGGAGTGTCGAGCTCGAGAATATGAAGCGTATTGCCAATGCCATATTCGAACCGGTAAGGCGCGATGTGGCTCATGGCAAACCTCTTGCGATAACCTCGTTTTATCGTTCATGGGATGTCAATGCAGCGGTTGGTGGCAGCGTCTGCTCGCAACATTCACGTGGTGAGGCAATGGACATAGACGCCGACATTCACGGAGGGTGTACCAACCGACAGGTGTTCGATTACATACGCAGGAATCTCAAGTTTGACCAGTTGATATGGGAGTTTGGAAGTGGCGCCAGTCCTGATTGGGTGCATGTGTCGCTCAAGGCTTCGGGTAATCGCCGACAGGTGTTGCGCTCGGTAAGACGCGGCGACAAAACAATGTATGAAAAGCTATGATAGAGATAATAGTATCAGTTGCCGGAGCTGTGATCAGCGGCGGGTCGTTGGGGTTATTGCTGTTTTACCGACAAAAACAGCGCAAGGAACGGGCCGAAGCCACAGCAGCCGAGATAGACAATCAGTCGGCCATTAACGACGAATATCGCAAGGTGACCGATGAATGGAAAACGATTGCTTCCGACATGCGTAACGAGTCGAAAGAGGCACTCTCCCAAGTACAGCAGTTACGCCAAGAGCGCGATTGTGCTCTCAAAGAGAATGCACGATTGACCATTGCCGTCGAAACAGACAAAGTGCGGTTGTGTCAAGTGCGCAATTGCGCTAATCGAGAGCCACACACAGGTTATTAACAAAAAAAACAAAAAGAAATGAAACATCTATTGTATGCAATGCTTATTGTCATTTGTCTTTGCGGTTGCACGGGCCACAGACATTTGCCTGCAACCGTAACGACACGTGACAGTGTTGTCGTCACGGAGGTGGTGCGAGACACAATCATAACACTTGCACCTGACAGCTCCATGATACAGGCGCTTGTCGAGTGCGATAGTGTGGGTCAGGCAAGGCTTAAGCAGTTGCTCGACATCAAGTCGGGCACGAATGTAAAACCGCCTAAGGTGACGATAACCGAAAATGTACTTACAGCCAAAGTGGAGGTCGATTCCCTGGATGTATATATGAAGCTGAAGGATCGCTATAAAGAGCATTATAAGGCTGAGAAAATAATAGAGACCGTTGAGGTCAACAGATTGACAAGATGGCAACTCTTTAGAATGCGCTTAGGTGAGGCCGCCTTGTTTGCAGCAGCCGGAGGCGTGGCAATTTGGTTGATTCGTAAACGCAGATAGATATGGCACAAAAGAAAGGACAAAAAGAGCCCGTGAGGGATGAGTTTGAGGCTATCGCACGTCGTTACAGCAAACATTATCCCAAGAACAAGGTGTTTTACATCACAAGCGACAAGCAGGTGTTTCTGAGCAACGATCAGCGGTTGGCTCAGATGCATCAAAAGGCGTTGGGCTCAGGTGAAATTGTAACAATAAAAATAGATTGAAATGGGAAACTTACCCGGAGTTTACATAACACTCGGTAATGGCAATCTCGGGCGTACGACATCGACAAACGACGGTGTGGCCGGCTTAATACTTACCGGCAATGCGGTGCAAGGCAAGCTCGAGTTAAACAAGCATTATCTTCTTTCCGGCACAGCCGATCTTGCCGCCTTAGGCGTCAACTCAGGCAACAACTTCCTTGTTGATAAAGAGGTACGAGCCTTTTATGCGCAAGCCGGTGAAGGGGCCGAACTTCACCTTATGTTGGTATCGCAGGCCACCACTCTGACGGCAATATGTTCGCCGGGCGAAGACTCGCCTGTGAATAAGTTGATAAATTCAGCCGGTGGACGCATACGCCTTTTAGGAGTAAACAAACTTGCCCCGGAGGAATATGAGCTCAACACAAGTCAAGGTATTGATGCTGACACGATAACCGCATTGGAAAAAATGCAACAATCGGCCGAGGCATCACGGGCGGCGATACGCCCGTTTCGTGCCTTGCTTCCTGCGGCCTCATGGAACGGCTCAACAGACAATCTTTACAAACCGCGTGAGGGTTCGTTCAACAACGTTGCCGTTATCCTTGCCAGTGACGATGCGGTAAACCATACGGCAGCGATTGGCTTGGTGTTGGGGCGAGCCTCGAAAGCAGAGGCGCATCAAAGTATCGGCAGAGTCAAAAATGGCGCTATCGCCACAACGGGCTATTTTACCGATGGTTCTCTTTACACAGACTGCAGCGGTATGGCCGAACTGCTTAACGATGCAGGGTATGTCTTCTTCATGAAATATCCCACTCGCAACGGCTGTTACCTTAACGGCGACCCGATGGCAGCTCCGGCAACCGACGATTACTCCCAACTCTATCTTGGACGTGTTATAGACAAGGCGGTAACCATCATCTATGACACATACATTACCGAAGTGTTGGACAACATCTCGGTGGAGGATGACGGCTCGCTCGACCCCAACCAATGCATATATCTGCAAAATCAACTCAATGGCGCGATAGCCTCTCAGATGACCGGCCAAATAAGCAGCTCTGAAGTCTATATCGACCCGGCACAAAACATTATCGCCACAGGTAAACTTTGTGTCTCTGCGTTGATTGTCCCCAAGGGCATTATCAATCAGATCAACGTTGATTTGGCATTCAATAACCCTGCAAAATAGGCGATACGATGAAAAAGGTAAGAATAAATTCGCGCGAATATGCGTGGGGAGACATTTCTGTCACGCTTTTCGGGCAACCGGTGCTCGGCATTCGGGGCATCGATTACACATAGAAGAAAAACAAAGAGGCTCTTTATGCCGCCGGTCGCTATGCCAAAAGTATTCAGCACGGCCGTCGAGAGAGCGAAGGCACATTGACTATTTTACAGAGCGAACTCATCGCTCTTAACAAATCGGCTGTCGCTGCCGGCTATGTCGACCTTTTGGATGTCGACCTTGACATACAAGTCTCATATGTCGACTCTGCCGGCACCCTTACGATAGATCGTATTGTCGGGGCCTCTTTCAGCGAACTTCCGCAAGGCCTTAAGGAGGGCGACATGAATCAGGAGATTGCCCTTCCGTTCGTTGCATTGGATATAGAGTATAACATAACAAACGCATAACTATGAAAGTGACAAATGAACAGATTGCCGAATGGAAAAAGAAATTCGGCGACATTTACCAATACAACACCGACGACGGCCAATATGGCTGTTATCTGCGCAAACCTTCACGCCTCACGCTTTCCCGGGCCGGCAGTGTGGCATCGACCGACCCCCTGAAATATTCGGAGGTTATCATCTCCGATTGTTGGCTTGGGGGTGATGAGCAGATAAAGAGCGATGATTCCTATTTTCTCGGTCTATCGAAGATGCTCGGTGAGCTTGTCGAGATTAAGGAGGGCACCCTAAAAAAGCTCTAAGCGGCACCGAGATAGTGGAGCGTCCCGGGTGGCTTTTTATCGGTTCCGCCCTCGTTGCCTCAGAGCTGCATCTCGACCCCGACACATTATCTGACGACGACTGGGCCATGAAAGTGCGCATGGCCCTTTATATAGAAGTTCGAAGAAATAACAATAAAGCACAATTGTTGAGCAAACTTTTCGGCAAGTAATGTCTATTGGCAAATATCAATATATCATAGAGCTGCGAGATAAAATATCTTCGCAACTTAATGCCATTGGCAAAGTCATGCAAGCGACCGGGCAAGGTATTGATAAAACCAGGCAGGGCACCAAAAGTCTCGGCAGTTCACTCGGCCAGTTACGCAAACGCATAGAACTGCTTCGGGCACAAAAGGAGCTCATCAATCCCAACAATGTATCAGAGATAAGACAGCTCAACAAGGAGATAAATACTCTTGAGAATAAGTTATCAAAACTCGATAATGTCGGCCGCGGAGGCAATCTGAAAAATTTATTCAATGAGCTCAAAAGCAGTGTTGCCGGCATTGCGCTTAATCCTATCGCGTTAGGTGCTGCCGCCACAGGCTTTTCTGTCAAATCGGCCATGTCGTTTGAAGAGGGTATGTCTAAAGTGAACATTACCGCCCAACTGGCCCCCGAAGCCAAGAAAAGGCTTGCTGATGAGATAACGGATATTGCCACAAAGTATAATTTCGATTTGGCGGTGGCTCCGTCGGGATTTGAAAAAATCATCTCACAGACCGGTGATGTGAAGAAGTCCCTTAACATTCTCGACGCTTCAATAAAGGCGACGCGTGCCGGTTTTGTCGACCTTGACACTGTGTCGGCAGCAGCGGCGCAGACAGTCTCCATAACAGGGGCTGACGCCAATGAGATACTCGATGCCTTTTTTGCCTCCAAACGTGTGGGGGCCGGTGAGTTTGCCGATTTTGCCAATTACATGCCCGGACTGATTGCATCAGCCGACACTCTCGGAGTCAGGTACAAGGATGTCGCCGGCATTTTCGCATACATGACAGGAAAAGGTCAGTCGGCCGAACGGGCGAGTGTTCTTATGGGCAATATGTTTTCCATGCTGCAACGTTCCGATGTTACCGAAAAGTTAAAAGCAAACGGGGTGACGGTTTTCGATAAGGCGGGTAAATTGCGCGACATGGTCGACATATTCAGGGACCTCGGCAAGGTCATGGCGCCATTGAGTGACCAACAGGCATCCGCTTTTATGCAAGAGATAGGCATCACCGACAAGGAGGCTAAATCCGCATTCTCAATCATGAAGAGCGACATCGACAAGCTGAACAGATCGATGTCGGAGGTACGTAATTCGTCCGGGGAAATGGATAAGGCTCTCGAGCTGGCGTCAAACCCAGTGCAGCAATTTAATGACGGACTGAATAAATTGAAAAACATCGGCACCTCGCTTGGTATAAAGGTGATGCCGTTAGTATGCACCGTGCTCGATGTGCTCGGTGTAATTATCGATGCAGTAAGTGTTGCTGTTGATGTTTTGTCGGGATTTATCGGCGGTTGGATTTCTCTTATACAAGAGGGGAACCCGATAATAATAGGACTGACTGCACTGCTTGGCGCCTTGACTTTGGCCATGAACGCTCAAGCCATTGTCGCCGGAGCCGTACGTATGGCCACAACATTGTGGACCGGAGCACAGTGGTTACTCAATGCGGCACTGTCGGCCAATCCTATAGGTGCTGTCATTGCCATCATCGTGGCCCTTATTGCGGTAATAGTCTTTTGTGTCACAAAGGTGGAGGGATGGGGTAAGCAGTGGGAATCATTGACAAACTTCATGAAGCTCTCGTGGCAAACGGTGGTGGCAGCCTTTAAGCATCAGTGGACCACATTCTCGAATTTATTCCTTATAGGCCTCGACAGATTGAAGATTGGGTGGTATGTGTTTAAAGAGGCCTTGGGGTTCGGGGATTCTGATGAAAACAGGCGGATGATTGGCAAACTTAACGCCGATATTGAGGAACGCAAGAAAGCTATCGCAGAAGGGGCTAAAGAGGTGGCAACTTTGGCCGGTCAGGCTAAGGATTCTCTTACTTGGGAGTTATCCATAAAGGAAGGAGGAAGTTTCAAAGATACCATGTCTGAAATTACCGGTACCGCAACAGGCATGATTCCCGATAATAAGATTGGCGACATCTCAATGTTTTACAATGGGATGGCAGGCAATAAAATAGATCCGGGAAAGACGCCTCGAAATGCACATGGTAAAAATGAATCATCCTTGATAGACCTCAATAAAATCACGGACATGAAAGGGAGCGCGAACTATAATGCCATTGCAGCAAAACTCGCACCGGCCATAGTTCCTTCTATGTCTGTATCAACAGCTTTACCGTCGCCATCGACAGGTGCCCTTCCACCTGCGACGGTCCCACTGCCGTCAGATAACAGTGCCTCGTCTCAAAACGGAAGCATTTGGAATAGAGGCAAAGCTGCGATTCAGAAGATTTGCGACACCATCGAGATTCACATTGCCAATGCCGACGGCAAAGGTTATGATACCATTAGAGAAGAAGTATCAAAGGTCCTTTTAGAAGTAATTGCAGATTATGCCTAAATTATGGAACATCGTTTTTCTATACCGTCAATATTGAGCGCTTACTTGGGCTCAAAAGGAATATTCTATCCGGGTGTATTTCTGAATAAAATGGAGGCTGATGGTCGGAGTGCCAGCAAATACGAGATGCAAACAGCATCAACACCGATCTTAGAGACAAACGGCGCCATTCCATTAAGGATCGCCGATGTGTTAGGGCGATATTACTTCATGCCTGTATGGATTTATTTGGGCAGTAAAAAGACTGAAATACCAAACGCTGTCATAAGCATGACCGGGCGAAAAAACATTGTCGAGACACAATTGATTGGTGTACAAGGGAGCGTCAAAGAGCTTGTCAGTATCGCTGACTATGAGATTTCGCTTATTTCAACGGTTGTCGGCCAATCTCCCGATAGTTATCCGGAGGAGGCTGTAAGAGAATTGGTCGACCTTTACAACAAGAACGAGGCCGTTGAGATTGTCAGCGGTATCACCGACATCGTCTTAGGAGCAGACAGTCACGTTGTGATCAAATCTATTTCATTCCCGGCCGTCGGAGGGTACGAAAATCAACAAATAGTGGAAATGTCGCTTGTGACAGACCGACTATTGGAACTGGAGGAGGTGTGATATGTTTGTTTTGTGTTCAGATGTAACAATAGCCGGCTATCGATTTAGTGCCATCAATGCCGTGACTATCAATAGGTCAATATATGAGCTCGGCGCCACTGCCACCTTAAAAGTGCCGGTGACTGCTCTCTTAAGGCCCAAGAACAATCCTCCTGCAAAAATTAATGTGGCGCAAATGGTCAAGGTCGGTGATCCGGTGGAGATTAAGTTGGGTTATAACTGTGTTAGAACCGAATTTAAAGGCTATGTAAAACAAGTTAACCTCACCTCCCCCGTCGAAATAGAGTGCGAGGATGCTTTCTATTTGACTCGCTCTAAAAACATCACCTTAAGCGGAACACAAACCCTCGAAGAGGTGCTTATGGCATGTGGACTTGATGTGGCTTTTGCCGAAAAGCTGACAATAAAAAATTTTGTTGCCAAAGACACGTCAGTATCGACACTGTTGGGACGGCTGAAGACAGATTACGGACTTTGCATATTCTTTGACTTAGATGGAAGAGTTTGTGCCTGTCGCCCCTATGGTGTTGTAAGCGGCAAAAACGTCAAATACACTTTGCGAGGAAATGTTGTTAAGGATGACGACCTAAGATACCGCAGAAAAGAGGACAATAAGATATTCGTCAAGGCCGTGTGCTTCAAAAGAGACGGCAGCCGCATTGAAGCGACAAAGGGAAAGGACGGACGGTCTGTGACATTGTATTTTTACGATGTTGAAAACATGCAAGAGTTGGCGATGTTGGCCGGCCAGGAACTCGAACGACGCAACTATGACGGTTACGACGGCTCGATAACGACATTTCTCGCCCCTGCGGTCGCCCCAACCGACACGGCCATCATCACCGATCCCGTCTATGGCGAGCGCGACGGATCCTATTATGTCGAGGCGGTCGAGGTGACGTTCGGCACAAGCGGGGCGCGGCGGAAGGTCGACATCGGCATAAAAGTATGATGTATGGGAACAAGTAAAAATATAGATGAAGTGCGCCGTCGACTCTCGTTCATGATACGGTCTGCTTCGGCAGTTACTTTTTCGGCCAAGGTCGTCTCTGTCGACTCAAAAATGCGTACCTGTTCGGTTGATGACGATGGTGTAATCTATGACGATGTGTTGCTTTATGCTGTGGCTGACGATTCGCTTAAAGGGTTGACGGCATATCCGGCTGTCGGGAGTACCGTGCTTGTCTCGCGTATTGCCGGCAGCAATATGTTGTTTGTGGCGCTATGTTCCCAAATAGACAAGATAGATGTTACAATAGGCGAAAAGTGCTCTGTTGAAATAGACGAACAAGGCGCCACATATACCAACGACAAAGTGTCGATATCTGTCAAAGACAACAAGGTTGAGATTGAGGCTGATGAGGTGGTGTTCAACGGAGGGAATAATGACGGAATGGTAATACATGGAAACCTTCAAGAAAAGCTAAATCAATTAACCGCATATTTAGGTGTCATGAATAAGGCAATTGAAGGTGGGTTTACCGCAATAGGGGCGGGCCCAAACGCAAACGGGCCTGCAGGACAAAGTTTCTATTCAGGTTTAATGTCCAGCCAGACACTCGATGTTGCATTGGATAAAAACACCAAACTGAAGCACTAAAATGCAGAGAGACATAAAATATACCTCCGATGGGGATATTGATATTTCTAATGGAGATATTAGCTATACCGAGAGTACGGCACAACATCAATACGACCTGCTTATGAGCTCGCCGGGTGACTATAAAGAACGTCCCGTGGTTGGAGTTGATGCCATTAAAAGCGTGAATGATAACGACAGTCTGTTCTTTCTTCGAACTGTACGCAAACAGATGCAGAGTGACGGCATGACGGTAAGACGGGTGGCTTTTATTGATGGAGAATTAATAATTGATGCCGATTATGAAAACAGTAAAAACAACGAGTAATCAAACTGTCTTCGATCTTGCCGTTGAACATTACGGCACCATCGAGGCTGTCGGTGAAATAATGTCTCTCAATACATTGAAAAATGACCCGCAGGCATTGCTTGACGCAGACATCAACGAGGTCAATGTTTTTTATCCCGATATTGCTCTGCCTGCGGGCTTTGAAGTAATTATTGACGAAAACAGCTCTTATCGTCGCCCGAATATACTTAAAGAACTTGACGGACGAACCATAACAACATTTGATAATGGCAAGAACTATTTCTGAAATACAAAAGACCATCGAGACCGACCTTAGAGGTCGCGGTCTCGCTTTGTCAACATCTTCAGTGGCGGAATGGCGTTTATGGAGTTTTGTCGTGGCCACTGCGATAAATGTTTTCGAAGTTATACTCGACCTGTTTACTAAAGAGGTGAACGAACTCACCGACAGGTTAACCCCCGGAACGCTCCGTTGGTATGCTGCACAAGCCTTGCGTTTTCAAACGGGGCACAAACTTGAGTACGACTCTGCAACGGCAACACTTTATTATCCGACCGACGACCCGGCGGCCAGGGTGATTAAGGTGGTGGCCATTACCGAACTTGCAAACCATCTTATCATAAAAGTGGCAACGCAGACCGATAAAGGAGAAATAAAGCCTCTTTCCGAGACTGATTGCAACAACTTCATCTCATATATGGATGCCATAAAGTTCGCGGGGATTCAAATAGACGTTGTCTCGCAAAAGGCAGATAAATTGCGTTATGACATGGTCGTTTATCACGACCCGGCATATCCACCGTCAAGTGTCAGGAAGAATGTCGATGCGGCATTGGAGAAATATAAAACCGACATAGGATTCAGTGGAACCATATATCGCCAGCAACTTATCGATGCGGTGATGTCGGCCGAAGGAGTCGTCACTGTCGATGACAAAAGTATCAGTCGCGCAGGTGCCGCAGATAACGATATGTTTTCTGAGATCGGTGTGGCCGCAATGCTTGATGCCGGATATTTTGATTTCGACACCACGGGAAGCACCCTGACTCTCAAAACAATAAGTAATGCAGAGTTATGATAAAGATTAATTTCAATAACTTGGTGAAGCAATTACTGCCTTGGCACAAACGCAAGCCTGTAAGGTTAACGCTGCTCGGCGGTGCTTTGTCGCCACTCGCCACACTTTTTGCACGGTTTGACAGCTGGCGTGACGATGTGCGAAGGCGCATCAATATATCTGCTCAGGTGGCAGTGCTCGAAGGTTATCTCAGACACAAATACGACAGTTCGGTCTCTCTTTATATCGAAACGTTCGATGATCGATTGATTGAAGTATATCTTGAGGCAGAAGGACTTGAAAACACCATGTCTGTTCCACTATCAGTCGATGACGGCTTCATTGAAATACCAATGTACGGAGAGGTGCGCGAAAAATTCGGCAATGTCGACTTTGTGGTGTATATCCCTGCTAATTTGGACTTGGAACAGATACGGGCAGAGATTGAACTTTACAGGCAAGCAGGTGTGAGATACAAAATAATACAACGACAATATGAATAGACAGGTACAAGAGCCGGGCATAAGAAAATGGGCCGGCGATGATTTGATTGCTTTGCAGGCAGAGCCGCTAAAAGTGCTCGACTCATTCTTTGCCCGTTACGGGAATGCGGTCGTTTCCGGCTGTGAGGTGTTTGCAAATGAAAACGGCCAAACGTACAATATCTCTTCGGGGGTCGTATGCCTTTCAGGTATAGACCACGAAGGGAAAGAGTCGTTTAGGGTTGTTCCGTTTGCCGGTGTGGAAGAAGTAACATTTCCTGTTTATCTGACACTCGAATATGAGACTCATCAGCGGCTTTATGCCGACAACCACTCTAAGCCGGTGAGTCATGACTATCGAGCTGTTGCATCATCTGTCAAGCCCGAAAACAAGCCCTTTATCGAGATTGATCAGACGGGGCCGAAGTACTTTATCGATGCCAAATCTTTAGCCGCAAACATCGAACAATTACGCGATAAGGCTAAGAAGTTACTTGCCAAACACGGCGGTGTCGTCGACGGTTCATTACTCTTCGCCCATGACGGGACGACTCCGACTGCAGGCCTTTTCAGCGAGACTCCGGGCCTGTTGGAGCTTTGCAAGACCGAAAGTGATGGAGCCAAAGAGATGCCGCTCATGACGGTGAATACCACAACGCAAACTATCGGGTTTCCCGGTAATGTAACCATGTCTCGCCGGTTCTCGGGTAATTTGAACACCCTTGCCACAGAGGGGATATATTATGCCAATGTCGCTGATGTATCGGCCGGCATGCCCGAAGGCTTCAATGAAAGCGAAGCAGTATCAATAGTTGTAACAAGAGTCTCTTCTGCCGACGGAGGATTGGTTAATCAAGTGATAACAGGGCTTAATAGAAGCTGTTTCAGACAGATAAACAAAACACTCGGAGGGGAGGGCGTCGCATGGCATATATTTAATCTTGGAGACGGTATTGCCGATGGTCTTAAAGTAATAGATACTCGCTCCAGAAACGAACCGCCAGATTATTATAGAGGGAGCAACGGCCGCATGGTTACGGCAGAATTTAAGCACAGTTCATCAATAGGGTTATCATCAATAGGGTTATCATCAATATTTTCATCTTTCACAAGTCAAATAATGACTTTCTCTCCATGGATTGACAATACAGGAGGCAAGGTGTTTCAAATTGCCTTTTCGGGTAACACTAACGACATGGCGGTCAGGTGCGGGTCAGGCTCTTCATGGGAAGATTGGACACTTCTTGTTAAAAAAGACAAATGTTGGGACTGGAGGGCAGCCACTGTAAACAATGACAGAGGGACTATAGACTGGTGTTGCAGAAACGGTATATTGTTTTTCAGAGGCTCGATCACCCTTACCGGTAAAGTGAGCGCCACTCTTCTGACGTTAGACGGCTTTGACGGGTCTTTGATGAAGTACGACGGAATCATCCCTATTGTCGCTGACAACACGGGGAACATTGCATATATATACGCGTACCTTACCGCCGGAAGGAATTATTTTACTTTGAATCTTAACTCACTTTCGGGGGCTGAAGTAACAACATTTTTCATACCTCTTTAGGGGGATAAAAAAGCCCCCGGCTGTTAGCAAAGCATCTCACCTCAATTGCTAACACAAGTGCGCCTCTCAAGCACAACCGAGGACTGTCGTCTTTGGTCGCTTGAGAGGCGCACTAATTTTAGTTTTAAGGTGAGATGCGACAAAAGTAATAAATTTACAGGAACTAAAAAATGAAAACACCAATTTCGTATTATGGAGGCAAGCAAACGATGTTAAAACACATTCTGCCACTCATTCCTCCACATAAGTTATACACTGAGGCTTTTTGCGGCGGTTGTGCTGTTCTATTTG
>CAMRVW010000058.1 GCA_947054185.1 uncultured Rikenellaceae bacterium
GCAGTGCCAGCAAATCAAAACGGCAGTGCCGGCAAAAACGGCAGTTCCAGCAAAACAAAGTGGCAATTCCCGCAAATCAAAAACGGATCAGTTCCCGTCCACCCGCCTCAGTCGTCCGTGCGGGGCATGTTGGTGCTTCGCTGGAAGAACCTTAACCCGAACACCCTTGCGGCGTTGAACAGATGCTCCGTTATGCGCGACACTATGACTTCGTGCTTCTCGAATCCGCGCTCATATGTAAACCCGTATATCTCAAGCGGCAATCCCTGATCGCCCAACGGCAGATAATGAACCACGAGGCTGAGATGATGGTTGACATCATTGTGCGCACGAAGATACGCCGATACGTACGCACGATATAACGAGGCGTTGTTGAGTTCCTCTTGCGGATTGTTCTTGCAATGTTCGACAAGGTCGTCGTAATGAGCCGCGACGACAGGATCGTTCTGCAATGCGGCAAACTCGGCCTCAGACACCGGCCTTACCGACAGCAGGTCTATGGTGAACGGTCGTTTGAATCGCCGTCCGTCGCCCTCCTCCATGCTTCGCCAGTTGACGAAAGCCTCGCTGACCATCGAGTATATGGGTATCATGGTTACGGTGTTGTCCCAGTTCTTGACCTTGACGGTGTTTACCGACATGTCAATCACCACGCCGTCAGCCCCCTTGCTCTTCATCTCTATCCAGTCGCCGGGGCGCACCATGTCTTGCGACGACAGCTGAATTGATGCCACAAAACCGAGTATGGTGTCTTTGAACACCAATGTGAGAATGGCCGCCGATGTTGCCAGACTGACCATTATGGTCGACATCTTTACACCCATGAATATCGACACCATAAGCAACACACCCACGATATACGCTATTATCTTCAACGACTGCACATAGCTCTTGATACTCTTTTTGTGGGTGCGCGGTATCATCATGTATATGTCGGAAGAGGCATCGAGCAATGCCCCCGTCATCACCATAAGGAAGAAAACCACAGAACAGCGCGCCAATATGACCACCCCCCGCACCATGCCGTCAGAGAATCCCATCAGTATCTCCTCTATTATCACAACCACAATCAGGGCCTGGACAAAACGCAGCAGACGGCTGAAAAACTTGCGTGAGGTGAGGGCGTCGGCCCAGTCAACCTTGGCATGCGTCTTGACCTGAATCTTACGCGCGGCCTTGTGCAACACGCCCACCAGCAGCTTCTTGCATAAAAGATCGAGAAGCCACAATATCAAAAACACTATGCTTATGGCAATCAAGAAGGTGAATATGTTGGTTGCCGAGTGAGAGAGACCCAACTCTATGAGTATGCGCTGAATATCGTCTATGAACCAAAATTTCTCGGTTACCTCTTTCATGTTGTCTTACCGTATTTTAAATTTAACTTTTAAAGCCATGCAAAAACGACACATGGCAAAAACCTTGCAAAATCAATCGTCACGCCTGTTTTTCCTGTATGCCGGCATCACCATGCGCACATATACCGCCAGCGATATCAAGCAGAAGGCGGCGCACGAGGTGTATGCGGTGGCCAGAGACCAACGGCCGGCAATGAATCCGGCCGCAAGCATGCCTATGCCCACCCCCAAGTCGAACGATGTCAGATATGTCGATGTCGCCGTTCCGCGCATGTTGTGAGGGGCGACGTTGACAAAGAGACACTGATAGGCGGGCACGCACACCCCGAATCCGACCCCTATGGCAAAGGCGCATGCGAAAAAAGCCGTCGGGGCATGCACCGTGCCGAATACCGAAAAAGCCGCTGCAAGCGACACCAAGGCGCATATCGACACCAGGTGTATCTTGCCCCTGTCGACCAGACGCCCCGACACCAGCCGCGCCAGCCCCACTCCCACGGCCATGAATATGAAGAAATATCCCGCTCCCTCCACGCCTATCTCCTTGCCGTACAACACCACGAACGACACCACCATGCCGTAAGGTATGGCAGTGAGCATGTAAGAGAGGGCTGTGGGCAACCCCTTGACGAGTATGAAACGGTCGAGTGAAAATTTTGGTCGCGCCACCTTGGGCCGCTCGGGATAACGTATGCCGCTCACCGCCATCACACCGCAAAAGGCCATGACCATGCCGCATACCACGAGAGGCTCAAAGCCGTAACGCGAATATATCCACACCGACAGCAGCGGCGAGAGCGACATGGCCAGGTTGATGGTAAGACCGTAAAAGCCCATGCCCTCACCCCTGCGCGCCGACGGCACCACATCTATGGTTATGGTGTTGCCCGACACGGATGTCAAACCCATGAAACCTCCCTGCACAAAACGCACCAACATGAGCAAAGCGGCCGATGCGACGAACAGATAACCTGCAAACATGGCGGCAAAAGCGGCGAACGACAACAGATAGAGCCTCTTGCGCGAGAAACAGTCGACAATGTAACCCGATAGCGGACGCACACACAACAGCCCTATGGTGTAACTCGAGAGCACCAACCCCACCTGCGAGGCGTCCACCCCCAACCGCTCGACCAGATAGAGCGGCATGGACGGCATCAAAAGATAAAAGGCGAAGTTCATCAGAAAATAAGATACGCAACACTGCACGAAGTTGCGGTTCCAAAGCGCAGGCATGACGGCGTCCCCGGGAGAGACACTCATGCAACCGTCACCGCACTCCTTCTGCACCACAGCCGATGCACCTGCCGCCATGTCATTGCTTGCGGCACACTCCCCTTCTTTAACAAGGCCGTCCATAATTCACTGTCATTTAACGCGTATCATGCTAAGGCCGTCACGCAGCGGCACTATCACCACCTCCACCCTGACGTCTTGCGCCACCATGTCATTAAAGCGTATGAGGGCCGATGTGTGGTCGTCGCGCTTTTCGGGCACCGAGGCCACCTTGCCGTCCCATAGTGTGTTGTCGGCAAGTATGAACGAGCCGGGGTGCAGGTGTCCGCCATCCATGAGCATGCGGTAATAGTCGGAATATTCGCGCTTGTCGCCGTCCATGTACACAAGGTCGTAACATGCCCCGAGGCGCGGCACCACCTCAAGGGCGTCGCCTATGTGTATCCTTATCTTGTCGGCAAGGCCGGCGCGGGCGACGAACGACGACGAGAGCGGCTCCAGCTCGTCGTCGGGGTCGACGGTGTCTATACAGGCGCCGTCGTCGAGCCCCTGGGCCATGGCTATGGCAGAGTAACCGGTGAAGGTGCCTATCTCAAGCACACGCCGCGGACGCAACATGCGCACCATCATCTCCATCATCTTGCCCTGTATGTGACCCGACAGCATGCGCGGCTGAACCGCCTGCAAATGGGTGGCGCGATCGAGCTCTCTCAATATGTCGCTCTCGGGCGTGGAGTGGCTCCTTACGTAATGGTCGAGCTCGTTGCGGTTATATTGCATGATTAAAAATTTTGTTCAAAGATAATAAAAATATTACCTTTGCACCGATAATCTTAAACGACTTGAAAAATGGGATTTTTTTCAGCTAACAGAAGCTCGAACTTTTTGTTCCTCGCCCTTCTCTTCTTCTCTATCGGCATGCTGGTGATACTGAACAAGGCGGGACTGATATCTCCGAGGATATACGCCACCCTTATGACATGGCAGGCTCTTGCCGTGGCCACAGGCGTATATCTGCTGTGCACACGCCAACTCATCGCAGGCATATTGATAACCGCCCTCGGTCTTGTGGCCATGTTCAACGTGTTCAACCTGTTGAGCATCATAGGCACACCCGGCGTTCTGCTCATAATGGCCGCCATAATGATGATTTGTTATCTGCGCAGATAAGAGCAAGGCTCAAAAAAAGATGCACGGCGAAGGGGATCTCCTTTTCGCCGTTTTTTTTCGCTTGAAACCCGAACTTATGCCGCCCCCTGTGGCCACGCCGACGTCATATCCCGGAAAAGGCGAAGGGCAGCAGCTCGGCGGCGGAGTCGAGCGTCACATACCCGCCGCCGTAACGGAATATCACCTCGAAGGGTGTGCCCTGCATGTTTTGGGCATCGAGCAACGACTGCCTGCATATACCGCACGGCGATATGTCCATGCCGGCACCTCCTGCCGAGGCGACCACCGCAACGGCCACTATGACGGCGTCAGCCCCCGAGGCAAACACCGCCGACAACATGGCCCGCTCGGCACACACCCCCGCAGGATATGACGGGCTCTCCCAGTTGGCACCTTTGATTATACGGCCCGAGCCCAACAGGGCCGCCGCGCCGACCGATATGCCCGAATATGGCGCACGGCTCAACGCGAGAGCCTCACCGGCCGCCTCGACAACCTTTTCCAGATGGCGAGGCACTGAAACGGACTTCTGCATAAGTTATGTTATTTTACTCGTTTTGAGACCGCCTCAACAGCTCCACCATCTTGGCGGCCACACGTGCCGAGGCTCCCGCAGTGCCCATGGCCTCGGTGAGGAGCCTGAAGTCGGCCAGCATGGCGTCGTGCCTGTCGCCCCCCGGCATTATGGCGCGCAACTCATCGACAGCCACACTCACAACCATGTTTTTGTAAAGCAACTCGCGCACCACCTCGCGCCCCATCACTATATTGACCAACGACACCCACCTGAGCTTGAGAAACAGCCTGCCTATGGCCGCCGACACATGGTTACACCAGTAACATACCAGCTCGGGAGTGCCCAGCAGAGCCGTCTCGAGCGTGGCGGTGCCGCTGGTCACTATCGCGGCCGAGGAGTGCGACAATATCTCGTATGTCTTGTCGCAGAGCAAGACGACGTTGCCTGCATTGCCGGCCATGTTTTTGCGATAGACCTGCTCGTCGAGCCACGGCACACCGGCAATGACGAACTGACAATCGGGAAAGTGCGATGCCACCTCAATCATGAACGGCAGATTGTAAGATATCTCGTTGCGCCTGCTTCCTGCCAACAACGCCACCACGGGACGATCGTCGAGACCGGCTGCGCGCAAGAACTCCTCTTTGGTCGAGAGCACCTTGTTGCGCTCCTCTATGGCATCCATTATGGGGTTGCCGAAATAGTGTGACTCTATGCCGTGACGACGGAAATAGTCGACCTCAAAAGGAAATATCACGAACAGCTCGTCGACATAACGGCGTATCTTCTTCACGCGCGACTCTTTCCATGCCCACACCTTGGGCGCTATGTAATAATAGGTGCGTATGCCGTGTTTTTTGGCGAAGGCTGCCATGCGCAGGTTGAATCCGGCATAGTCTATCAATATCAGCACGTCGGGCTTGAAGGCGAGCATGTCGCGACGGCACAACCTGATGAAGCCCATCAGCTTGCGCGCATTTACAAGCACCTCCCAGAAACCCATTATGGCCGTCTCGCGATAGTGTTTGACCATGTTGTGCCCACCCGCCACAGAGGCCATGCGGTCGCCGCCCCAGAAACGAAACTCCGCCTGCGGATCGTTGCGTCTTATCGCCTCCAGAAGATTGGCCCCGTGAAGATCGCCCGAGGCCTCGCCCACTATAACATAATATCTCATATCATTCCGTTTTTACCGGTTGTTTCACAACGCTTTACACCTTTATGCCGTCTTGTCCCGTCGGGCGGCGGCGGGTGGTAGCGGTCTGTGCCTTTGTCACTTTATATTGCCCTTGTGACTTTGCGACTGTCATTGTGCCTTTGAGCATTTGCCCTGTCGAAAGGATTGTTCATTAATTAATTGCACCGCCTCTTTTTCCATAACTCCTTATCAGTTTTTACGATAACAGCTTATCGCTCCAGCAGATCGGGACGCAGACGCTCTGTGCGTTCCAGGGCCTGACCCTCCTGCCACTTCGATATCTCCTTGAAGTTACCCGACAGAAGCACGTCGGGCACCCTCCAGCCGTTGAACTCGGCGGGTCGCGTATATACGGGCGGGGCCAGAAGGTTGTCCTGGAAGGTGTCGGTAAGGGCCGAGGCCTCGTCGCCTATTGCGCCCGGCACTATGCGCACAACGCTGTCGACAATGACCGCCGCGGCCAACTCACCGCCCGTCAGCACATAATCGCCGATAGATATCTCGCGCGTTATAAGATGCTCGCGCACACGGTGGTCGACACCTTTGTAATGTCCGCACAATATTATTATGTTGCCCAACAGCGAGAGCGAATTGGCACACTGCTGGGTGAGCTTCTCGCCGTCGGGCGATGTGTATATCACCTCGTCATAGCGACGACGGCTTTGCAGGTCGGTTATGCAGCGCCATATAGGCTCTATCTTCATCACCATGCCCGCCTCGCCGCCAAAGGGATAATCGTCGACGGTGCGGCGGCTGTCGTCGGTATAATCGCGCAGGTTGTGCACCTCTATCTCGACAAGGCCCTTGTTTTGCGCGCGTTTTATGATGGAGTGGCCGAGCGGACTCTCCAGCAGCTCGGGCAACACGGTTACTATATCTATCCTCATACCACCTCCGGCATATCGACACTTCCTCGCAACACTTCGTAAACGAACGGGTTATAGGCCGCCTCGTGGGCCAGGGTGCTGCTGTTGCCATGGCCGGGCAATATGCGCACATCGCCGCCCAAGGGCAATATCGTCTTTGTTATGCTCTCCATGAGGGTGTCATAGTCGCCGCCGGGCAGGTCGGTGCGTCCTATGCTGCCGGCAAAGAGCGTGTCGCCCACGAAGAGAGTGGCGCTCTCGGGCTCGAAGAACGACACCCCGCCGGGAGTGTGTCCGGGAGTGTGGAGCACCCTGAGCACCGTATCGCCAAAGGTTATCTCATCTTTAACAGAGAGGTCGACATCAACCGCAGGCACCATATCGTCGGTAACCGTCATGCCGAACATGCGACCGTGGCCAGGTGCCGACTCCAGCACGTCAATATCGCGCGCATCCATCGCCAAGGGTATGCCGTAACGCTCTTTGAGCCGCTTGACGCCCGTGATATGGTCGACATGACCGTGAGTACACAACGCCATGACGGGCCTGAGACCCTTTCGGGCGATGTAATCGTCCATGCGCGAGAACTCCTCGTCGCCATAGGCGCCGCAGTCTATCACGACAGCCTCTCCGCTCCCGTCGCTGACCACGTAACACAACTCCCTGAACATGTTGCAGGGAAAGGTTTTCACTGTTATCATATTGTCTGTTTTTGTTGTCATATTTGGTCATTGTGCCGGTTGGGGGCTTGCATGCTTTGCGGTGGTTTTGCGGGCTTTTTGTCTCCGCAGGCTTTGGGCCGCAAGGCTCACGCGCCGAATGGTTTTCCGCCGGCTTTGCCGCTTTCCCGGCATGCTCCCGCACCGGCAGGCTTTGGATCCGGCAGGGCGACCGAGGTTACGAAGCCGCAACGGGCCGACCCTCACTCGCGGAGGCCCGTGCACCGCAAGTTAATATAGAACGCTCTGTACCTTAAGCCCGCCCACACCGTTCCACAAGTGCAGTGCTTGGCCCCGAGGGTCGGCCCGAAGCTCCGTCATGCCAAACGACACTTTCACCATGTCCCAACACCCGCGTGGCAACTCCGCCCCGGCGGTCTTTCGCCGCATCCTCCTCAAAAAAACCAGCCCCGCGACCCCAAAGATAGTGTTTTATTTGCAAATTCAATCTTTTTGTTATATCTTGCCGCCATATTTAAATCGTTTTATCTTTATTTTTAGTTGGCACTTTTAATAAAGATATTGTTGAGATGATAAAATCACATCGTTGTTCTAAATTAAATTAGAAAAAACCTAAGATTGAAGTTTTTGGCGTTGATTATCAACTGTTACACTGATAGTATATGAGATTTAGCTATACGGAAAGTGTCTTAGTCCGAAAGGATAATATTCACAACTGGTACAAGAAGTATGAATACTAAAAGGACGTTTGACAAATTTCATAGCCACTCACTTTGGGCTAGAAATAATTATAATTGACTGAGGTATAGTGATACAGAATCACTTTTTATGTGGAAATGGAAATAGATATTATAAAAATGGCACTCTTCGTTTCTGTTTAAGCTCAGAAACGACATTTGTACATACACCACATAAAAATGTAACAGGATGTTTTTCAAGACATAATTTGTTGCAACAATGATAAAACTCAATGTCTAACTTAATTTTCTAAGAAAATGAAGAATATGAAGTTACTTTTAATGCTGGGATCCGCTGCATTATTTGCTGCGTGTTCTAATAAAGCTGATTCTTTTACAGAATCTCTTGAGGCCCCAATCGCAGAATATCTTGAGGCCCCGATTACAGCTTCCATTGATTTACAGTCATTAAGTTATGATGATTTAGCAGGACAACTTAATGGTGTATCGGACTTTGGTAAAACCCTTGTTCTGAAAGATAATGATTTTAATCGTCAGATACACGTTTCTATGGATAAACGCACTAAAATACAGATCGGTAATGACAATATTCGTTTATTCAATGGTGAAGACAAGGATTCCACCAGCTTCATACTAGGAGATGAATTCGCTGTATTACGTTTCTATCGTAATGGAGAATCTATCAGCTATATTGCATACAAAGAAGAACAAATGATGCATGAGGTTGCTGATTTTTACGCTGCCCCATTTAAAAAGGCACGGGCAATAAATGCAACGGAGGCTTTTGAATGCATTTATGACTCAAAGACTAGGGATAGTGAAAAGAATCTCACTTCAGTGAAGATCAATATTGATAAAGCTAAGAAAATATTAAATCTTCCTGAAGGTAATTATATAGATAATTGTATAAAGATACCTCAATCGAAATATGAAACAACGGAGAGTCAAACACGTGCAGTGCCTTCTGAACCTAAAACAGTATATATCGTTTGTCTAAAAGAGAATGGAAGTACTATTTATCCTAATGAAGTTAGTGCCCAAATGCTAGATGCAGCAAACTCGGTTTATGCCGTTCATGGGCTGAATAGATTTGTCAATCTCCACTTTGTACTTAATATTACTGAGTATAGTTGTCCGAGTGGCAATGCTTTAGAAGGTTTGAGAGGCTTTGGGGCTTCATTAAAAGCTGATCCAAGAGCAGAAGGTTATGACGATCTAATCTATTTTTTGATACGTTGGGGTATTTGGGATAACAGTGTTTTGGGTATAGCTTGGGAGAATTCTTATAATGTGAATACGGCTTCGAATTTTAACGCTTGTGGACTATCTACAACCCAATTATTATACCCCGGAACTATGGCACATGAACTAGGTCATATACTGGGTGCTGAGCATGTTGAAGATGATGCAACAGATTTGATGTATCCTTCAAGTAAGGGAAATTTATTCCATGTATCAGAGAAGAATATGCATAAAATTGCAGAAAACTTAGGATGGGAAACTGCAGATGGTGATGGTGATTAAATGAAAAAATGGGGGTGAAAATTAAGATTCTATCTATAAAATAAGATGATTATTTTTTCAGCCGCAGATAAAATATGTGCCACATAATAAACATCTGCGGCTGAAAATTATCTTCTATTAAAATATATTTACTCTTTTGTATTAATAAATTCAGGCTTTTTAGTTTCTGCGTGAGGATTATCAGAGGGAACAACTATATATTTTGGGGAGTATAGAATTGTGAAACGGGAGTCAACAAGCTTTAAGATACTTGTTGACGTGCCCAATAGTAAAGTTATATTATTATGATATTCTGTCTATTAGACTATCCTCCCGGAAATATAACTAAACTTCCTAATTCGAATTTCCATCTTTTGGTTGTATTTTTTTAGTTTTCCTCATCTAAAGCAACTAAACTTTTGATTCCTGTTCTGCTGTAATATCCAGATATGTCATTATTGTATGAAGATTGGTATGTCCTAATAAAAAAAGATATTTGTACAATATTCATATCGACTTCCAGCCAGCGAGAAATTTTTATATACCTATTTGATACGTATGCAGGTTGAGGGAAGTCAGCATCTTTTTTTTCGTTTGATCTTTGCATAAAAACAACATAGACGTGGCAAGAAAGAGAAAAGTTTACCCGCTCATAGAAGAGCTTGAGATAGTGGACATTGCAGCCGAGGGCAAGTCGCTGGGCCGTTATAACGACATTGTGGTGTTCGTGCCCATGACCGTTCCGGGCGATGTGGTCAAAGTGCAGGTCAACAAGCTGCACCGACGTTTCATGGAGGGCTATGTGGTCGAATACATAAAAAAATCACCCCACCGTGCCGAGCCGTTCTGCCGTCATTACGGCACCTGCGGTGGATGCAAATGGCAGAATCTGCCTTACTCCACCCAGCTGGAGTTCAAGCAGAAACAGGTGAGCGACCAGCTGAGCCGCATCGGCAAGGTGGAACTGCCCGAGGTAAGCCCCATATTGGAATCGGCGCGCACCGAGCGTTACCGCAACAAACTGGAGTTCACCTTCTGCAACAAACGGTGGCTCACTTTCGAGGAGATGGCAGCGGGCGTCGACGGCAGCGGCGGCGCGCTCGGCTTCCACATAACGGGCATGTTCGACAAGATACTCGATATCGAGGAGTGCCACCTTCAGGACGACCCCTCCAACGCCATACGCACCGAGGCGGGACTCTTCGCCCGCAAACACGGCATGAGCTTCCATGACATGAGAGCGGGGACAGGCCTTCTGCGCAACATGGTGATACGCACTTCGTCCACCGGCGAGGTGATGGTAATAGTGATCTTCGCCGAAGACGACCACGCCGCCCGCGAGGCCCTGCTGAGCCACCTGCGCGACCGCTTCCCCGAGATAACCTCGCTCATGTATATCATAAACGACAAGCTTAACGACTCATACACCGACCGTGACGTGGTGCTCTTCAGCGGCCGCGACCACATCACCGAGCAGATGGAGGGTCTGAGCTTCAAGATAGGGCCCAAGTCGTTCTATCAGACCAACTCGGCGCAGGCCTATGAGCTTTACAAGGTGGCCCGCGATTTTGCCGACCTCAAAGGCACAGAGACGGTCTATGACCTCTATACAGGCACCGGCACCATCGCCAACTTCGTGGCCCGTTACGCCCGCCGCGTCATAGGCATAGAGTATGTGCCCGAAGCCATAGAGGACGCGCGCGTCAACTCGCGGATAAACGGCATTGACAACACCGAGTTTTTCGCCGGCGACATGAAAGATATACTCTCCGACAGTTTCATCGCCGACCACGGACATCCCGACGTGGTGATACTCGACCCTCCTCGCGCCGGCATACACGAGGATGTGGCCGCCACCATACTGCGTGCCGCCCCCGACCGGATCGTATATGTGAGCTGCAACCCCGCCACCCAGGCCCGCGACATAGCCATATTCGACGCCGCATACAAGGTTGAGCGCATACAGCCCGTCGACATGTTTCCCCACACGCACCATGTCGAAAATGTCGTGCTCATGAGCAGACGACAGCCATGCTGATACACCCCGCCACAGAGCCGACCGACGACGGCAGCCCCACCCTGGTGCACCCTCTGCTCGGCGAGCGTTACCACTCATGCCACGGAGCCGTCACCGAGAGCCGCCACACCTTCATAGATGCGGGGCTGGCGCAATGCGCAAGGCCGCGGGTGAGCATCTTCGAGATGGGCTTCGGCAGTGGACTCAACGCCCTGCTGTCGCTAATGTATGCCACCGAGCACCAAACAGACATCACCTATCACGCCATCGACCTTTACCCCGTCGACCCGTCAGTGTGCCGCACCCTGTCATACCCCGAGCTTACAGGATGCGACAGAGAGCTCTTCCATGCCCTGCACGATGCACCGTGGGGCCGCCTGACAGCCATAACCGACCGTTTCACCATCCTCAAACGCGAATGCGACATAGCCGATTACCGCTTCGACCACACATACGACATCGCTTACTGGGACGCCTTCGCCCCCGACAGCACCCCCGAAGCGTGGAGCTGTGAGGTGTTCGGGCGTCTGCACCGCCACATGTCGCCGGGTGGCATACTGGTCACCTATTGCGCCAAAGGGAGCGTCAAACAGGCGCTGCGCCAGGCCGGCTTCTCCGTCACACGCCTGCCCGGAGCACCCGGTAAACGCCACATGGTACGGGCCGTGGCCGCATTATGACCGACCCTTAGGAAAAATAATAAAGTCATGGAAGAGACATACAGCAGGACAAACTGTTTATTGGACAAATACACGAGTTTCATCAAATCAATCGACACCGAAAATATCGAGAACAATATCACTCTCGATAAGTTGATAGGGCTGAAATCAACGCTGTCCGACATCAACAACATAATGACACTGATATCGACACGCTCTATTGCGACAAAACTGTCTGAGGCATTAAAATTAAACGATGAAGATAAAAACAGACTGTTCGGTGCGATTGACAGCCAAAAGCCAAACACCAACGGATTCGATATAAGCATAGACACTCCTGTGAAGGTGT
Organism: uncultured Rikenellaceae bacterium; assembly: GCA_947054185.1. Lineage (GTDB taxonomy): Bacteria > Bacteroidota > Bacteroidia > Bacteroidales > Rikenellaceae > CASDZP01. Next base: position 12,252 of record CAMRVW010000058.1, read on the forward strand.
TGGTGG
>CAMRVW010000059.1 GCA_947054185.1 uncultured Rikenellaceae bacterium
CTTTAGGCACAAAACCCCGGGGCCGAAAAACGACTATCTGATAAAGATTCGCACGTCCTAAGACTGCGTAATCTTTATCAGATAGTCGTACTTATTCCTTAGTTTGTCCTCAAAAATATCAAAACGGGGTCTGAGACCCCTCCCCCGGAAGGGCCGCCGGAGGCAGTGCCAGCAAAAACGGCAGTGCCGGCAAACAAAAACGGCAGTGCCGGCAAACCAATTACGGCAGTGCCGCAATCGCACCGCAGTGCCGTCACTCGACCGCCGGTATGGTATCGTTGCCGGCCTCGAGTTTCTTTCTCAGGTCGCTGTCTTCGTGCTCAAGTCCATCCTCGAAGAACTCACGGAGCGACACCGGCGACTTCTCGGTACGATCATACCATATCCCCGAACGTGTGAAGTCGACACGCTCCTGATTTATCTGAACCGTCACAAGAAAACGGGGACGGACAATGTTAGATACAGACTCACGCTCTGAGGGCCTGAGCTTGCGGTTGCATACATCATACCTGCTTTGCGGTCGTTGCTTTGTTATCCACCTGAAACCTTGAAGCACCGTTTTCTGATTGGGTGCAATCATGTCTATGGGATATATGCTGTGCGTTATATCATTAATCCACTTAAGACGAGACAGTTGCGCATCTTCAAACATCATCTCCATGTTTGCCGACATGATGTAAAACATGCTGGTGGGCACCCCGTCCTCCTCCTTGTAAAATATCGTCTCGGCGCTTCCGTCTATGTAAACGACATCGAGATAATTATTCTTGAAATAACACTCCATGTACTTGCCCCTGATCTGATTATACTTGGTACGGTCAGAAAGCAACCTCTGCCCTATTACGGGATAGTCGTAAAGCTCCGCCCTGTCGAGCTGCCCTTTAGATGAAAATATCTTAAGATAAGAGGCCGATATCTGGTTGTTGTCGTTCCACACTATGGGCTTGCCATACATAAACACCGTCGAGTCGACCGTCACCATGGCAATGGAGTCGCACACCGATTGCACATCGGGCTGATATATCTTGACATGCCTGAATCCGCGCAATATATAATCGGACGAATCGGCCTGACGTGCTATCTGCGCGGGCTTTTCGCCACTCTCTTTCGACGGCTTGACCGCCGCCGTGTCGATAAGCGCCGCAATAGAGTCGGCCCTGTGAGCCCTCGCGTCGGCAATGATACGCATGCGCCGCTCCTGCTTGGCCTGACGCTTCAACATGCGCACATGCTTCTTTTGTAACTTATTGTACAACTTGTCTATGCGCTTACGGCTCATGCCTGCGGTATCAATACCATCGAAGATGTCGACCTCATGAGATGCCGCAGTATCAAGAGCCACAGTGTCGAGAGGCGCAGGTTCTTCGGCCAACTCCTCTTCCGACACCCCGCCATGCAACATCTCCTGAAGATTCTCGGCCACCTCCTCCACAGGGGTCGTGCGCTTACCCTTGACGCCAGGCAACAACTGCGGAATCACCATCATGGTGTCGGCCGATATGAATGTGGTGTCACCGGCATTATCCTTGTCAAAGGAGGCCACCGAGGGGTTGCCTGTCATGATGGCGCTCTTGTCACGCCCGCGATAGAAGCCGTAATCGCCGAAACAGACCACCGACTGCACGGTATCCAAAATCTGTATGTTACCGCGCAACTCGACATTGCGCCTGCGACTGAAATACTTTATGGAGTTGGCCCACATCTCGCGCTCTTTGGTCATCACGTAACCCGCGCCGTAAAAGTAATATATCTTGCGGGCGCTGTTGTAAGAGCCGCGCTGGGCATGCAGGAAGTCGCCCTTGCTGCTCCATATGTCAGACGGCTTGTAAAGGGTCACCAGCTCGGTGTTGAGGTCGAAAGCCACCGAGTCGCTCTTTATCTCATAGTCGTTGTTGTGCATCTCCACGTTACCCACAAGCACAATGGTACGCTTCTCGGTGTAATAATCGCCCCTCTCAGACTCCATCAGATTGTGGGTGTGACTAAGGGTGCCGCCGCCATAATAGCTGCACACGCGGGTTAAAGTATTGAAGCTCAGGTTATGGGTATAAAGCACCGCGCTGCCGTCCACCAGCTTTATTATGGGACTGTATATGCGGGCAATGTTACTCTCGCTGTCATAGGTGAAACGGTCGCCATATATATAGGTGGAGTCGTTGGCGTTGATGATGACACGCCCCACCCCCTCCATGTTGTTCTCGCTGAAACGATATGCCGTGTCGCAGGTTATAAGAACGCCGTTATGGTGAAAGGCCACGTTACCCACCAGCTGTGCATAAGAGCCGCGACTGTTGATGACCGTAAGGTCGCTTCGGTAATCGACACGCGCGCGCGCCGTCTCCTCAGTACTGTCTGACGGCTGTTCGGCTTGCTGACGTACAGGCTGCGACACCTGTTGCCTCTCTTTATGCTGGGGCATCAGCTCTGCAAACGCTTCGGTATCGAACGGGCTATGCTCCGGCGCCACGACATCACCCACACGCGCAAAAAGCGGCACGACGAAAATCATCGCCACAACCGCCGCCAACACCTTGAAAACTGTAACTCTCATCACTCTTGCTCCTGACGTTCCTCACAACCGAAGAGACCACACCACTGCCCGACCAACACCTCTTTAGCCCGCTCTATCTGCAACAGACAGCGGTCTGTCAACGACACCTCCTCAGAGGCATAGCCCGAACAGTCTGCATATGCAACATTATCATAAAAGGGCTCATCCAACAAACTGGCTATCTTAAATGTGGTTATAATGATCACTATCAGTATCTCTCCACACAAACTCAATACCTTGACCCTGTCTCTCTTGCACTCATCCTTGAAGTTCTGCCACTTGCCCATCGTTACTTCCTCCAATGACTGTTTTTCAACTTTATCTCGTCGTAAGGCGGCTCTATCCTGACATACATCTTGTCTATCATCTTGTCGACCCACTCCTGAAACACCTGTTGTTTTTTCTGCGCCAAGGCAATCTCCTCCAACTGTGTGTAATCGTCCTCTAATGTGGCGGTGTGGGCGGGTATCACCTCCACCAGCTTCACAAACTTGACAAGCTCGTTGAGGTTCTGCTGGTCCACCGACTCGAAAGCATCGCTCATCTGACCCGGCTCAAGATTACGCAGATAATGATAATCCATGCCGAGCTCGTCGCGGAAGAACTTGTTGGTTTTCAAACGCGGCATATTGTAAGCATCATACACTGAATTAATTACGACACCCCCGCTCTGCTTGGACTTTACATCGTCTGAATATCTCTTCACCGCATCCTCGAAATAGAGACTATCGACCCTGAGCTGATGCACGACACTGTCTAACAGCGACAAGGCCCTTGCCCTCTCCTCCGGATCGAAACGCACACGCATCAATATGTGGCGACAGTGGTAAAGGTTGTCTTTGACATCCAGAAGCTGTATTATATGATAACCGAACTCCGTCTCCACAATCTCAGACACCTGCCCCGGCTTCAACGAGGCGAGCGCGTCGGCAAAAGGCGCCACGAAACCCTCCTTGGGCTGCGGCTCCATCTCGCCGCCACGCATGGCCGAACCCTGATCTTCGGAATACATGCGGGCCAGAGCCGTAAAGCTGGTGCCCTTCATTATACGGTCGCGCAAGGCCAAAAGCTGCTCTTTGACATTCATTTTGGCCTCGTCGTCGCTCTTGGGATATTTGACTATCTGAGCATAGACATATTGCTCGGGCACCATGGGCAGGCTGTCTTTGGGTATGCGTCGCACAAACTTCTGCACCTCGGCCGGACTGACCGTGACATCGGCCTGCACCTTGTTCTGCATGGCCTGTGCCAACTCCGACTCCACCACCCTGCGCCTTATGTAATCACGCACACTGAATATGGGACGGTTGAAATACTCCTCCACCGCCTTTACCGAACCTTTGCTCTGAATAAGAGCCGTCAGGCGCGACTCCGTAAGGGCGTCCACCTGACCGTTGTTGACCTCCAGAGAGTCGAGCGCCGCCTGCGATGCCAGCAGCTTCTGCAACAACATCGACTCCATTGCCTCCGCCTCGGGATCGGCACCTGTGTAACCGCGCTCCCTGTAACCCTGCACCACGTAATCTTCAGCCATGCGCAGGTCTGACAACAAAAGCATCGAGCTGCCGACAACGGCCACCACCTCATCGGCGACATAACGCTGACCCTGCGGCCACTGATCCATCTGTTGCGCCATGGCAGGATGACCCGCCGCAACCGTAACGACAACGGCCAACGCGCTAAAAAATCCCAACTTCATATAATGACATATTCTTATTCAAAACCATCCCCCCGAAAACAAACCCGCTCCAATGCCCCCCGACGCCAATCCCCGCAGCCGCCCCCAAACATCTCAAATACCCCGTTCTCGAATCACCTGCACCCCTCGCGCCTCTCCGCCCCTGAAATCGCCCTCCCGGCCACTCTGAAAACCCCGCTCCTCTCTCGACCTCCCTCAGAAGTCACATGCTTGATCTCAAAGCCCACACGGCATACCATCGAGACCACCCGGCCCCGACATCCGCTTACATATCGGCCCTCTTCCACTCTTTGGTCCGGCCCAAGGCCATCTCTTCCTGTTTGCGGTCATGCTCGCGAGACGATACGGCCGCCCGCTTCATGAGCATGGTGTCAATGCTGAGACTGGCATGCCTCGACCTCATGGCACTGTTATACAAACTGTCGTCGTTGTGCTTTATAAGGTCGGCACGACGCCTGTTCACTATGGCTGTCTTCACGGTCGGCACAATCATCACCACGGGAATGTAATCGCCCGTGTTGCGATAAGCCTGAATGCTCATCAGATATACCACCCCTTTTTTCTCGTCCTTGAACTCGTAAAGCGACTTTTTCTTCAGAAAGGCATCGAAATCTTTCTCGTCAAATGGTATATCCTCCAACACATCCTTGAAATAATACCACCTGTCGGTATACTCCTTGAAGTAAAACGAACTCTTGCCAACTATGTCGACAAGGTCGCTGTAATCTTCCGCCGAGTGGCTGGCCATCATCTCTTTGAGTGCCTTGCCCTGCCTGTAATCGGACGGAAACGCCAATATGCGGGCCTTGACCACCGGACCCACCAGCCTGAACTGCTCCTTGTTGCGGCTGTAATAATCGGTTATCTGCGCCGTGGTCACCGTGGTGTCGACAAGGTCGCTCAGCGCGCGGTCGTAACGATATATGAGCAATGAATTGCGATAAGCCTCTATCAGCGCTTCCACATCATCCTCCTTGCCGGCCAACATCTTCTCGGCCTCCTGTATCTTTATCTGCGTCTTGACCCAACTGTCCACATGCGCCTGCAACAGACGAAGGCTGTCGTGCGAAGACATACCCCTTCTGAATATGTTTTTTATATCATTCATGTACAACGACTTGCGCCCCACCACAGCCACAGGCTCCTCATGAAACGACATGAACGAAAAGTTTTTGCATGACATCATCAACGACAGACACGCCAAAATCGGGAAAATCTTACGCATAAGGGTCTATTATTTCAGTATATCCGATACAAAAGTAATATTTTTTGTGAAACGCTCAAATTCCGCCGCCATTTTCACTCTCCCTTAATTAATATAGGTATCCTCCAACCCCTCTTTCGACACTATCGGCGGCCTGCTATCATCGTCCTGCCCGGCCCTTGTCTGCCCGGCATCCCTGCGATAACGCCTCGTGAGCCTTGTAAGCCCCACCGACAACACAACCACAAGCAACGCACAGGCTGCCAGATATATGGCATCGTAAATCCACCTTATGCCTATCAGCTGGCTCAACGGACGCGCAAAATCTTCATAGGTCGGCGAATATAGAAAATAGAGCTGCGATGCCAGATTATTGACCGAGTGCACAAAGATAGCACTCCATACCGACCTGGTCACCAAATAGATATAAGCCAACACCACCCCTCCTAAAAACGCCGGCACCACCTGCATCCAATGCTCTATGTGGGCCAGGGAAAAGAATAGAGACGACAGCAACACCGCCGTCATCACCCCTCGTGTCCTGGCAATATCACCCGTCAGTATGGCCCTGAAGAAGAGCTCCTCGACAACGGGCGCCACTATTATAGACACCAATATCATGCCGGTACCCATCTGTGACAACATGTCGTAATAGTCGCGCTCGGCCGAGGGGTCGATCCCTGACAGCGGCTCTGTAACTATCTGAACGGCAATCATCAACACCACCCCCACCAGTGCCATCTTAGGACCTCTTATCCTCCCCTTGGGCCCCTTGCAAGCCCTATGCCTGCCACGCCTTACCGCCCGGTATATTCCCGACATACCGAGCAAAACGGCAAACATTACCATATAACCGACCGACAAAAGCGCATCGCCCTCCAGATTCATGAACACCACGGCCGCCGCAGATGCAACCGCCGACACGAAAAAGAAAAGCACATAGGCCAATACGTCTAAAAAACAGGGATAACGCGTCTCTGTGAACAAACCTTTCATAAGTAAATTGGGAAATTCCGATGCGAAAGTAATAAAACATTTTCAAAAACGCTAACAAACTGTTATTTATTGTGGTGCAACAAAAAATTCACGCCCGCCAAATCCTCCCCCATCGCCCCGCCGGCCACTTAAAAAGAGACCTTAGGCCGACTCCGGCCCATACTTAAAAATTGACATAAAATCGCCGACTTTGAAAAAAATAACTATCTTTGTAAAATTAAAACTCAATCAAACGTATGGAAACCAACGATTTGAACCGTACTGCCCCCGAGGGGCAATTCAGCGACACCGCTGAAAATACGACCGTTACCACCGCGCCGGCCGCCCAAGAGTGCGCCTGCCAGTCACAGACAACCGCCGGCGAGCCGCTTTCCGAAGATGCCGACAAGGCTCTCACACCCGAAAAGCTGGCCGACAAGAGCAAAAACGAGATAGTGGCAATCTTCGCCGACCTGCTCGAAACCAAGCCTGCCCGTGAGCTCAGAAAAGAGGTGGAGGCCATCAAGATAGCCTTTTACAAGGCCCACAAAGCCGAGTCGGCCGCCCACCGCGACGCATACCTGGCCGAAGGCGGCGAACCCGACGCCTATAAACCTGTCATCGACGACAGTGAAAACCGTCTCAAAGAGCTTATAGCCGTCTATCGCGACCGCCGCGACACCTATCTTAAAGAGCTCGACAGCGCGCTCGACAAAAACCTCAAAGACAAACAACAAATCATAGAAGAGCTTAAAGAGCTCATCGCCGGCTCTGAGATAATGGGCAGCACGTTCAACGCTTTCCGTGAGCTCCAGAGGCGCTGGCGTGAGTCGGGCCCCGTGCCTGCGAGCCACTCTAAAGACATCTGGGAGACATACCACCTGCATGTCGAGAAATTTTACGACTATATAAAGATAAACAAAGAGCTTCGCGACCTCGACCTCAAGAAAAACTATGAGACCAAGCTGGCCCTCTGCGAAGAGGCCGAGTCTCTTTTGGTCAACGAAAGTTCTGTGATAGAGGCATTCCACCGTCTGCAAAAGCTCCATGAGCAATGGCGGGAGTGCGGCCCCGTGGGAGCGGAATATAAAGATGTGCTGTGGGAGCGCTTCAAAGAGGCGTCGACCAAGATCAACAAGGCCCATCAGGAACATTTCGACGCCATCAAAGAGGAGCAACAGCGCAACCTCAACCTCAAAAACGAATTGTGCACCAAGGCCGAAGAGCTCGCCGCCATGCCACGCGACACACGAAGCGACTGGGACAAAGCCTCTGAGGAGCTTATCGAGATACAGAAAGTGTGGAAGACCATCGGTTTCGCCCCCAAGCGCGACAACACACGCATCTATGAGCGTTTCCGCGCCGCCTGCGACTCTTTCTTCGACAAGAAGCGTGAGTTTTTCCTCACCATGAAAGACGAGATGGAAAACAACATGCAGGCCAAGATAGCGCTCTGCATCGCCGCCGAGGCCATTGCCCAAAGCAGCGACTGGAAGAAGAGCACCGACGAGCTGATAGCCCTCCAGGCCGAATGGAAAAAGATCGGGGCGGTATCACGCAAACAATCCGACGCCATCTGGAAACGCTTCCGCGCCGCCTGCGACACTTTCTTCAACCGCAAGAGCGAACATTACGCCGGTCTTGAAGGTCAATACACCGACAATCTCAACGCCAAAAAGGCCCTCATAGAAGAGATACGCGCTTACTCCCCCGCCGACAGCGACTCGCCGCTCGACAAGCTCAAAGAGTTCCAGCGACGTTGGACCGAGATAGGCTTCGTGCCCGTCAAAGAGAAAGACGCCCTTTACACCGAATACCGTAACCTTATCGACGCCCGTTTCGCCGAGATACGCGGAGGAGAGAAAGAGCGCCGCATGGAGAAGTTCAAAGCCCGCCTCAAAGATGGCGACGACCGCCACGTCAGAAGCGAGCGCGACAAGCTCCATGCGCGTCTGCGTCAGATAGAGGGCGACATAACACTGCTTGAAAACAACATCGGCTTCTTCGCCAAGAGCAAAAACGCCGAAGCTATGGTCGAAGACGTACGCCGCAAGATAGCCAAGTCGAAAGAAGAGATGCAGATAATCATCGAAAAGATAAAGATCATCGACACCGAAAACAAAAAGCAACAGGAAGAAAATGACAAAAAATAACACCTCCAACCAAACCAAATATGTCTTCGTAACCGGCGGCGTCGCCTCGTCACTGGGTAAAGGCATCATATCGTCATCGCTTGCCAAACTGTTGCAGGCCCGCGGCTATAACGTCACCATACAGAAGCTCGACCCCTATCTCAACGTCGACCCCGGTACGCTCAACCCTTATGAGCACGGCGAATGTTACGTCACCGAAGACGGTGCCGAAACCGACCTCGACTTGGGCCATTACGAGCGCTTCCTCAACATACACACCTCTCAGGGCAACAATGTCACCACAGGACGCATATACCAGAATGTCATCAACAAAGAGCGTCGCGGCGAGTTCCTGGGCAAGACGGTGCAGGTGGTTCCCCACATCACCGACGAGATAAAGAGGTGCATCAAACTGTTGGGCACCAAAAACAAGTTCGACGTGGTAATCACCGAGATAGGCGGTACCGTCGGCGACATAGAGTCTCTTCCCTATATAGAGGCGGTGCGTCAGATGCGTTACGACCTGGGCCCCGGCAACTCCATAGTGCTCCACCTTACGCTCATACCCTATATGGCAGCCTCGGGCGAGCTCAAGACCAAGCCCACGCAACACTCTGTCAAGATGTTGCTTGAAAACGGACTGCAACCCGACATATTGGTGTTGCGCACCGAGCACGAACTCAACGACGACATACGCAACAAAGTGGCGCTCTTCTGCAACGTCGACCGCGACGCCGTCATCGAGTCTATCGACGTGCCCACCATCTATGAGGTGCCGTTGCGTATGCTGGCCCAGAAACTCGACCTTGTGGCCATACGCAAGCTCGACCTCGAGCCCCGCAACATCGACCTCAAGAAATGGGAAAAATTCGTCGAGACGGTCAAAAACCCCACCGAGACCATCAATATAGGCCTTGTGGGCAAATACACCGAGCTGCCCGACGCCTATAAATCAATCTCAGAGAGCTTCATCCACGCCGGCGCAAGCAATAAGGTCAAGGTCAAACTTCAGTATGTCAACTCCGAACAGCTGAACAAAGACAACATCAGAGAATCTCTCGGCGGCATGTCGGGCATCCTTGTGGCCCCCGGCTTCGGCCCCCGCGGCATCGAAGGCAAGATACTGGCGGTGGAATATGCCCGCACCAACAAGATACCATTCCTTGGCATCTGCCTTGGCATGCAGTGCGCCGTCATCGAGTTCGCACGCAACGTCGCCGGCCTTGAAGGCGCCAACTCCGTCGAGGTGGCCTCGACCCAATACCCCGTCATCGACCTTATGGAAGAGCAGAAGGGCGTGACGGAAAAGGGCGGCACAATGCGTCTGGGCGCCTATCCATGTACCCTTGAAAAAGGGTCGCATGCCTATGAGGCTTACGGCACCGAGCAAATATCGGAACGCCACCGCCACCGTTACGAGTTCAACAACAAATATTACGAATGCCTTGAAAAAGCGGGCATGCACCCCGTGGGCACCAATCCCGACACCGGCCTGGTCGAGGTTGTCGAGATTTCAGACCATCCGTGGTTCGTCGGCGTACAATACCACCCCGAATACAAAAGCACCGTGATGGCACCCCACCCTCTTTTCGTCGCTTTCGTCAAAGCGGCAATAGAGTACACTCATAAAAACAAATAATCTTCAATGGACAGAAAAACACTCTTAGGTCTCATACTCATATTTGCCATCTTCTTAGGCTTCAGCTGGTATAACGGCAAGCAACAAGGCAAGGCAGCAGCCGAACGCGCGCGCATCGACTCGCTCAACAACATAGAGCAGGCCCGCCGACTCGCCGCCGAAGAGGCCGTCATAAGAAACAACGAACGCATAACGGCGCAAGACACTGCGGCCAGAACAGCCATAGAGACGCGTACCCGCATGCTCATGGGCGACCTGTTGTATAACGCCTCCAAAGGCACCGAAGAGTTCCTCACCCTCGGCAACGACAAAATAGAGGTGACCCTCTCCAACAAAGGCGCCATCATAAGCAGCGCCCGCCTCAAAGAGTACACCCGCTTCGACGGCGCACCACTCATTTTGTTTGATGCCGACGACAACATCTTCGACCTCAATGTGTTCACCAACCAGAGCATACACACTCAAAACTTCTATTTCAAACCTGTCGGCGGCTCCAAGACAGTCACCTCGGGCCGCGACTCCATAGCCTATCGTCTCTATTTCGACACCGCCTCATACATCGAATATTGTTACTCGCTCTCTGCGGACAGCTATAACGTCGATTTCGATATCCGCTTCGTCGGCATGGATGGCATCATCTCGCCGATGCAGAGCGACATGACCTTGGAATGGAGCAACAACGCCCCCCAACAAGAGCGCGGCTGGAGTTATGAAAACCAATACACCACCCTCGCATACTCATACCCCGACGAGAGCGACATCGAAGAGCTGAGCGTTGGCAAGGGCGACGAGAGCGAAGAGATCTCCACCGGCATCAAATGGGTGGCCTTCAAACAACAGTTCTTCAGCGCGATACTCACGGCCGACGACAAATTTGCCAACGGCGACGTCTCATATCACACCCTGCCCGAGCAGAGCGGCATGATAAAGAACTTCAAGACATCGCTTAAGATAGATTACGACGCCCGCAGGACCGATTACGGCTTCAGCTTCTATCTCGGCCCCAACAACTATAAGATACTCAACTCGTTGGGCGCCAATTACCAGAAGCTCATACCGCTCGGATGGGGCATCATGGGGTGGATAAACCGACTCATCGTCATACCGACGTTCAACTTCCTGAGCAACTATATATCGAACTTCGGTTGGATAATCTTCCTTTTGACCGTCTTCATCAAGCTGCTGATATTCCCGTTCACATACAAGTCGTACATGTCGATGGCCAAGATGCGTCTGCTCAAACCCGAGCTCGACCAGATCAATGCCAAATATCCCAACCAAGAGGACGCCATGAAACGCCAACAAGCCTCGATGGAGCTTTACGGACGCGCCGGAGTCAGCCCCTTGAGCGGCTGTCTGCCTCTGCTCTTGCAATTGCCGATATTGATTGCCATGTTCCGCTTCTTCCCAGCATCTATCGAGCTGCGCGGCGAACACTTCCTGTGGTCGACCGACCTGTCGTCATACGATTCGGTGCTGAACCTGCCCTTCAACATACCGTTCTATGGCAACCACGTCAGCCTCTTTGCCCTGCTTATGGGTCTTTCCATGTTCATCTCCAGCAAGATAAACATGGCCAACAACCCCTCGACAGGCTCACAACAGATGCCGGGCATGACCTTCATGACACTCTATATGATGCCCATACTCCTTGTTGTGTGGTTCAACAGTTACTCCAGCGGCTTGAGTTACTATTATCTGCTCACCAACCTTATTACAATAGTGCAGATGATGCTCTTCCGCCGATTCGTCAGCGATGAAAAGCTTCACCGACGAATGAAAGAGAATGCCAAGAAACCTCGCAAAAAGTCTAAATGGATGAGCAGATACGAGGAGATGCTTAAAGAACAACAAAAACAACAACGCCGCAGATAAGAAAAAAGGAGAACTTTCAGGT
>CAMRVW010000060.1 GCA_947054185.1 uncultured Rikenellaceae bacterium
GGAAACCGAAACCGCACACTATTCCTTATACCCGGCATTACGAAGTATGCCGTAAGCCTTGTTCCTTATGACGGGCTGAGGAACGAGTCCCGAGCGGCCCGGAGCCTCCGCCCCAACGGAGGGCCGCACACCGCACAGCAATATATAGGTCAGTGAACTAAGCACTTCCAACCTTCTATCACCTCCCCGCTTTGCCCTCCGCAGTCTCCGCGCCGCTCTCCGTCACGCAAAAGGCACTTTCCCCACGCACATGACCCCGAATCCGCACCCTATGCGCTTGGCCCGCCGCAGCATGAGAAACGCCCGCCGAAGTTTTGCCGCACTGCTTCTGTTTATTGTTGCCCGCCCTGCCTTCGCACCCTTCCCGCGAGAGTTCATGACCCCTGTTTGACATCCTTTAGGCATTCAACCCCAGGGCCAAAAACGTCTGTTTCATAAATGTGTAAGACGTATGTCGAAAACATTTATATCACTTCCTCTTGATTTTTGTCCTAAAATATCAAAAGGGGGTCCGAGACCCCTCCGTGACCCCTCCCCCGAAAGGGCCGCCGGAGGCAGTTTCAGTAATCCCAATACGGCAGTACCGCAAACCAAAGCCACACGGCTGCAATGTCGTCAGAATCGGCCTGCATCTTCAGCGTTGCCTTTGACCACCTGTGCTGCTCTGAAATCCTTGCCTGTCTTAAAGTTGTATTTCAGCGTAAGACCGTAAGAGCGCCCTGTCGACGACTGCCAGCTTAGAACCCTCTTACGATAAGAAGGTTCGTCAATCAACATACTCATCTTGGTGTGAACCATGCCCTTGACCTCAGCCATCAAGGTGAGCTTACCATCCAAGAAGGTCTTTTTGACAGAGGCATCCAACGAAGCCATAGGCCTGTCCACCAATATATTTCCCTGTATCAAATTGCCGGCACACCAACTCGACATCTCCACGGTCCACTTCTTTGGCAACAAGAACGTCATGTTAACCATCCCCTGATAATACCATTTCGAACGCTCACGCTCCATAAACGTACTGCGCATCATACCGGAGCCGCCCGATATATTGAAATTCCAACATTTAAAAGGAGTAAAAGGCAGATAAGCATTGAATATCAACATATTTTGCTTGTCAATATTATCATTCTTGTACATCACAATCTCAGGGTCGTTCTCGTCAATGATGGCCACTTGGGCAAAGAGATCTTTGTCAGCCTCATAAGCAGCCGTCAACATATACCTGCCGGCCAAGGTGAAATTGAGCGACACATTATTGGAATAAGCCGGTTTCAAATATGGGTTACCCACCGCAACGGAGATGTTATCGATAGGCTGACGCCTCGGATTCAGCATACCGAAGCCCGGACGGCGAATACTTCTGCGGTAACTCATGGCGGCCACATAATCGCCCTTGGCGGTCAAGAGATATGACAACGAGGCCGACGGGAAAAAGTCGGTGTAATTATTGTGGTGACTCTCGCTCTGCTTCAGCGAGGTGGGATGCAAGTCGGTGTTCTCCACACGCAAGCCAGCCATAATGTTAAGCCTCCCGACACGTCCTGTTGTGGAGACATAGGCCGCGGCAATACCCTCGCGGTAACGATAATTGTCGCTGTAAACATCGTCATAGAGCCACTCGGAGCCATCGCCGGAAGAGTAATAATCAAACACACTCGACATCTTGGAGTAAGAATACTTGGCCCCGTAACCCAACGACCACTTCTTGTTGAATCGCTTGTTTACGTCTATGCGGGCGGTGTAAAAATCGTTCTTCATAAAACTGGCATACCTCACATAATCAACCGCAGTCACAGCGCCCAAACGCTGTAAGAACTCAGTGGTGGCGGCTTCGTCAGATTTAGAGCGGTGATAGTCGGCCACCAACAACAGGTCGGAGCCCAACGAGTCTAACCTGCGACGATAGTTGAGCGACAGGTCGTGCCTCTTGCTCAAATCGTCAGGTGACAACGATTTTGTGGTGGCATAACTAATCAGATCGCCATACGAACGGTCGTGGCCTAAAGAAGATGAAAAGTTATCTTCATCACTTGGCGAACGACGGAAATCGTAATCGACACCCACGCTGTTGCGCTCGTCGATGCTGTAAACGCCACGCAGAGTATAATTGTAAGAATGGCTGCAATTGTTCAGCACAGACTCTGATGTTACCGTGTCTCCCAACTGCCTGAAATCGGAGTGCTGACGCAGAAACTGTGAGTACTGACGCCGCGAATATGTAAAGCCTGTCGATAGCGAGAGCTTGCCATACATGGCGTTCACCCACACCGACGGCGAGGCCAACGTGGTCAATGTGTCGGTGCGCCTGTAACTCATCGACACGCTGCCGAACAAGCCATCCACCTTGCTGCGGTTACGCAGGTTTATCTTAAGCACCGCTCCGCCTGCCGAAGCATCGTACCTGGCGCCTGCCGACCGCACCACATCTATGCTCTTGACATCTTCGGCATTTATCGACTCGAGGTAATTCAGCAGATCGGTCGATGACATGGTCATCACCCTGTCGTTTATCATCACCATCACGCCACCCTGGCCGTTAACCGTTATCTGATCGTTATTGTCTATCCACAAGCCCGGCACATACTTCAACGCCTCACGGGCATTGCGTCCCTGAGCCACCTTGCTGTCGCCCAAAGCCAGCGAATAACCGTCTGCCCTCTGCGTCACCATATTGCCCTGCACCACCACTTCATCGACCTCCATGGCCTCGGGTTGCAGCACCACATCGCCCAAGTCGACCGCCTCTGCCACCTTCACCCGTCGGTTTAACGATTTATAACCCACACATGAGACCTCCATATCATACTCCCCCACCGAGAGCTCCACCGAGAAGCGACCGCCGGTATCGGTGGTCGCTCCGGCCGCATACTCTCCACCGGCAGAAAACACCACCGTGGCATACTCTATCGCCACCCCGTTTGCGTCTTTAACACAACCTGCCACAACCTTTTTGTCATCGGCAAACACCCTGTCGACCGCACCATTAGCGGCTCCAAACGCCTGTGCAGTCAAACAAATAAGCGCAAGTAAAAATACGTTTTTCATAATATATCTCATTTTTATCGACAATGCAAATGTACACAAATATTTTATATATTGCAATACAAAATACATAAAAATAAATAAATATTTATTACGCAATATACATCTCGTTTTAATATACCGTAAAATTTTCTTTACACCCATATATACTAGGTGACACTCTAGCCACATATGAAAAAATTTCACACCCGGCACAATAAATAACAAAAAGGATGCAACATGCAAAAATCATCATGTCAACACATTAAGCTCGCACATCATGTAAAATATCGCAAAAGTGACGAAAACATTCTTTTTTTCGCAAAAAAATATCTATATTTGCACATCTCAAACAAAGATTTTCAGACATCAATCAACACTTATTAATAACTAAAAAGAAATCATCATGATTTTTGCAATTTTACTTATTATCTTGGGTATTTTGGCTGTTCCCTCTTTGATCGTTTCAAAGAAACCGAATGCTAAAGAACTTATCGACAAGATCGCTCCTTTCCAGGGTTGGCTGGGTCTTGTATTCTGCCTTATCGGTGTTTGGGGCATCATCACTTCGATTCTCCACATCGGTTGGTTGACAAGCTGGCCTATCATTTGGATTCTCGACCTGGCAGTTGCTCTTGTTGAGGCTTGCCTCGGTTTCATCCTTGGTTACAACCTCATCGTTAAGTACATTCTTTCTAAGAACGAGGCTGCTGCGGCTAAAGGTGAGCAGATACTTGCAAAACTCCTTCCCCTGCAGGGCAAACTCGGTATCGCTGCAATCGTGCTCGGTATCGTTTACATCATCCTGTACTTCGTTTTGTTCGCAGCTTTGATGGCAGCTTAATTTAAGCCTATCATAATAGAAAATACCACCTCTTATAAGAGGTGGTATTTTTTTGTCCTTTATAATCTCCCGGCGACACATGTCTTTATCGAATATAAGCCGTTATCCGCACACACATATCGACATCTGTTTTACCCCCCTTCCGGCACACATTTCCCTGCCCCATCTTTTCATCAATCAAAACCTATCTATAGGTCAGGCAGGAAAGATTTTCTTCGTCGAATATCGTATCGGCACATCGGCATATATCATCGGCCGTGACAGCATCAACACGGGCTTTGAGCCGCTCATAAGGCTCAACTTCGCCATAGACGAGCATGCTCTTGCCTGCCGACAGCATGACACTCTCGGAGTTTTCCGACGCGATCACAATCTGCCCCAAGAGCTGCTTTTTGGCCATGGCCAGCGATCTCGGCGTGAGAGGCTCTCTCTTCATGCGTTCGATCTCAGACATGGCCAGGTCATAACACTGCCTGAGGTTATCTTTCTCGCAACCGAAACATACCGTCACTATACCGGTATCGGAATAGGCCATAAAACCTGCATCCACCGAATAACACAACCCGTTGCGCTCTCTTAAGGCGACATTAAGTCTGCTGCCGGAACTCATTCCACCCAACACATTTACCATAAGCGCCACGGCAGCCCTCCGGTCACTCACACACGAACAACTGCGCCCACCCATTATGCAGAGACTCTGATAGGTACCCTTAAGAACGCTCTCATTCCTGACGACATAACGGCTCACACCATGACGCAGCGTTGTCGACCGACGTGCCGGCAAAACCCCGAACTTGGCCAGGGCCACCTCTCTGAAACGGGCCGGCGACACATTGCCCACCACCGAGAAAACCATACGGTCGGTGGCGTAATGACGCTCCACAAAACGGCGCATGTCGTCCGAGCGAAACCGCGATATACTCCTTTTGGTACCCAAGATATTGCGTCCCAAAGAGCTGCCGCCAAACACCATGTCTTCAAAATCGTCATATATCGCTTCCGATGGCGAATCTTTATACGAATTTATTTCATCTATGATGACGCCTCGCTCTGTCTCTATGTCACGTTCGGCAAACAACGAGTTGAACACCACGTCGGCAATCAGATCGGCCGCCTTGGCATAATCGCCCTTCAACACCGTGGCATGCACCACCGTCTCCTCTTTGGTGGTATAAGCATTAAGTTCGCCGCCCACATTGTCAAGCAACGAGTTTATATGATATGCACGCCGCTTTGTTGTGCCTTTAAAAAGCAGATGTTCAATAAAATGCGCAATGCCGTGCTCTTTCTCGTCCTCGTCACGCGTACCCGCACCTATGGTGAGCCCGCAATGCAACACAGCACTCCTGACCCGCCCCAATACACACTTTATGCCGTTGTCAAGCTCAAAAACTTCGTACTCCATAACAGATCTATCTTTTTACACCTCCTTTTTCAAGAACCGAAACACCGCCTTTTTACGCTTTTGCCCCACAAATTCCACCCCGACATCACAGCAACATATTCACACCCCCGACGCCCACGGAGCCGACTTTCAAAAAGCAGCGACCCTAACATCCGGAAAATCAATAGGCGACCGCCCCCGCCCCGGCAAAATAAAAGGGACTTGAATAAGTCCCTTTCAAAATGATATTGCAAACAAATGCTTACTCTGCGGCGGTCTCTTCTTTTGCGCTCTCTTCGGCAACCACGTTGACTTTAACGGTGCCTTTGATGTCGCGGTAAACCTTAACAGATGCCTCGTAAGAGCCAAGCTCTTTGATTGCAGAGACGGTAACGTTCTTTTTCTCTATCTCCACGCCCTTTGCAGCTATCTGCTCTGCTATCTGAGCGGCAGTGACCGAACCGAAGATCTTGTTGCCGTCGCTCACCTTGGCGGCGATTGTAAGCTCTATTGCCGATATCTTGGCTGCCTTGGCCTCGGCCTCGGCACGAACTTTAGCCTCTTTGTGAGCCTGTTGTTTTATATTCTCAGCAAGCACTTTCTTTGCCGAAGCAGTGGCCAAGATAGCCTTGCCCTGAGGAATCAGAAAGTTGTTTGCATAACCGGGACGCACATTGACGATGTCGTTTTTGTGGCCCAAATTATCGACGTCTTGTTTAAGTATGATTTCCATTGATAATTGTCTCTAAAGAAATTAGAAAAAGATTACTTCATTAAGTCTGTCACAAAAGGCAGAATGGCCAAATGGCGCGCACGTTTAATGGCGGTTGCGACCTTTTTCTGATATTTCTGTGAAGTACCGGTCAAACGACGGGGCAATATACGACCCTGTTCGTTGAGGAACTTCTTGAGAAATTCGCCGTCTTTGTAATCAATATACTTGATACCGTTCTTTTTGAAACGGCAATATTTTTTCTTTTTAACCTCTACCGTGGGAGGGTTGAGATATCTTATTTCTGTCTGATTCTGTGCCATGATTTATTCCTCCTTCTTGCTGCTGATGTTTTTTCTTCTCTTTTCTGCATATTCAACCGCGTGTTTGTCCATCTTGAAAGTAAGGAAACGGATCACACGTTCGTCGCGAGAGTACTGGGTTTCGAGTTTCTCGATAATGCTTCCCTCGCCCGTGAACTGAAGCAAGAAATAGAAGCCGGTGCTCTTCTTCTGAATCGGATAAGCCAATTTCTTGAGGCCCCAGTCTTCCTGGCTGACGATCTGACCTCCGATTTCGGTGATAACACCGCGGAATTTGCCAACCAACTCGGCCAGTTGCGCGTCATTGAGGACGGGAGTGGCAATGAAAACGGTTTCGTAATTGTTCATAAAAAATGAAAGTTTTAATTTTTTTTGCATAAATTGCGGCACAAAGGTACGAACTTTTCCCGAAAAAACAAACCGTAAGCTCAACAAAAAACAGTCAATCGCATGATATTTCAGACTCAAGCCGACATTACACCGTTGGAGAAGCCGCTTACATACACCGACAGGCTCTTTCTTGTCGGCTCATGCTTTGCCGTCAACATGCACTGCAAGCTCGTCGAAAACAAGCTGCAATCGTCGGCCAACCCTTTCGGTCCGCTCTATAACCCGCGGTCCATCTGTCGCAGCCTCACACGCCTCGAGCAATGCCGCCCGTACACCTCAGACGACCTTATGTGCCGCGACGGTCTCTTTTTCAGTTACGATTTCCACACCTCCATCTGCGACAGCGACCCTGAGGCGGTGCTCCAAACCATGAACAAGGCAATCACTGACGGGCACAAGGCTCTGCGCGAGTGCGGCGCGTTGATAATAACCCTCGGCACCTCATTTACTTACACACTCAAAGAGAGCGGCACCGTGGTAACCAACTGCAACAAGATGCCCTCAAAGCTCTTCGACCGACAGATGCTCTCGCCCGAACAAACAACCGAAGAGCTCACGGCCCTGTTGTCGCGACAGCTCTATAAGGACAAGCTTATAATACTCACCGTCAGCCCTATACGCCACCTGAGCGACGGTCTTGCGGCCAACTCCCGAAGCAAGGCCCACCTTATAACCGCCGCCGGTAACATAGCCGACAAACTGCCCCATGCGGTCTATTTTCCGGCATACGAGATAATGTACGACCAGTTGCGCGACTATCGCTTCTATGCCGACGACATGATACACCCCTCCGCCGTCGCAATAGAATATATCTGGGAGCGTTTTTTCGACACGGCATTCGACCGCCGGGCTCACGACTATGTGCACGACATGTCGCAAATAGGCCGCGCCGTCATGCACCGCCCGTTCAATCCCCTCTCGCCATCCTATCGCAAGTTTGCAGCTTCCATGCTCGAAAAGACATACGAGCTGAAAAAGAGATACCCGCAGGCACCACTCGACGAAGAGATCACTTTTTTCAAAAATCACTTGACCGAATAAACGAATAAGACTAAATTTGTGCGGGCAAAACCGTCTGCCGCGTCATGAAAAACATCACAAAAACGACACATGCAGACAGCCGAGCACCCGGCCGCCTTGTGCGCTTAATAGTGTCCACAAGCCCGGGCACACCTTATATATATAGGTATGCAAAAACTCCGTAACCTAATCATACTCCTGACCGTCGGTCTGCTCCCCATAGGTGCCGGCGCTTACGACGGGTACACCGAGGGCACACCGCCGCGTCTGGTTGTCGAAATAATCGTCAGCCACATGCGTTACGACTATCTGGCGCGCATATACGGCAACATGTCGCGCAACGGATTCCGCCGCCTGATAGACGGGGGCACCTCTTACACCTCTGCCCGTTACAACTATATGTTCACCCATAACTCGCCGGGCATAGTCACTCTCATGTCGGGAGCCCAACCCGCAGGGCACGGCATCATAGGCGACCGTTGGATCAATTACACCACGGGCGAGGTTGTGGGCGCCACCTGCGACAGCACCGTCATAGGCGTCGGATGCAACGAAGACGAGGGCCGGTTCTCTCCCAGACAAATGATTGTCAGCACCGTGGGCGACGAGCTGCGACGCGCCGACACCCTCGCCAAAGTGGTATCCATAGCTTACGACCCCGAAAGCGCCGTGCTCGGAGGCGGCACCGACCCAAGTTCCGTCTATTGGTTCGATGGACGATACGGCCGCATGGTCACGAGCACCTATTACGCCGACACCCTCCCTTCGTGGGTTGTCCGCTTCAACGAGCGCGACGAACGGTTGGACTATGCCGCCGCCATATGGCATGTCACCATGTCGCACGACGATTACATATTCAAAAAATCGTCGGCCATAATGCTCGACACGATGCTCAAATTCAGCTTCGACAACATATTCCGTCCCCGCAACCGCGACTTCCGCAAGCTGCGCGAGACCCCGTTCGGCAACTCGCTCATAACCGACTTCGCCATCGAGACCATAACCTGCGACTCGCTCGGTGCCGACTCCATACCCGACCTGCTGACGATAAACTTCGGCTCACAACAACACATATCGGAATATTACGGCACAGAATCGACCGAGCTGGAAGACGCATACTATAAGCTCGACCGCGATATCGCCCGCCTGCTCACCCACCTCGACAACAGTGTCGGCCGCGACAACTATGTCGTTGTGCTAACCTCCGACCACGGCATAAGCGACAATGTGGGCAAGAACGCCCGCAACAACTCGGGCATGTTCAACGCACTCCAGTTCAAAGTACTCATCAACAGCTTTTTGAGCGCCCGCCTCGGCGATGGCACCTGGGTAAGCGAATACCGCAACAGACAAGTGTACCTCAACCGCCGCCTCATTTACGAACGCAAGCTGTCGCTGCCCGAGATACAAAACGACGTCGCCACCTTTGCACTTCAGTTCGGCGGCGTGGCCAACGCAGTGACCGCCACCACATTATCCGCCAACTATTATGGACGGGGAATAGCCATGAAGATACAGAACAGCTTCTTCCCCAAACACTCGGGCGATGTGATCATCAACATGTTGCCCGGATGGATAGAGCTTGAAAACGAAGCCGCCGGTTGGATGACAGCCTCCTGCGGCTCGCCTTACGAATACGACACCCACGTACCTCTGGTGTTTTATGGCTCCGGCATCGAAAGCATCAGGATCGAGCACCCTGTCGACATGATCGACGTTGCCCCCACCCTGTGCGACATATTAGGCATATCGCGTCCCAACGCATGCGAGGGCGAAACGCTCGGGGTGACCTGTCAACGACAATGAACCTATATCAACACATAACATCATGACAATCAACCAAGCCCAGGACGAAATCATCGAAGAGTTCTCGCTCTATGACGACTGGATGGACAAATACAATTACCTCATAGAGTTAGGCTCGGAGCTAAAACCGCTCGACAACGCCTTTCGCAACGATCGCTATCTGATAAACGGATGTCAGTCACGTGTTTGGATAGCATCTGAGGAGAATAACGGTCTCATCACCTTCTCGGCCGACAGCGACGCCATAATAACCAAAGGGCTGGCCGCCCTGCTGGTAAGGGTATTCTCGGGGCACACGGCACAAGAGATACACGACGCCGACATATATTTCATAGACCGCATAGGCATGAGTGAAAACCTATCGCCCACGCGCGCCAACGGCTTGGTGTCTATGATAAAGCAGATAAAACTTTACGCACTGGCCTATCTGACCAAACAAAACCGATAACAAATCATGGCTGTGACACCCGAAGATATCCTCAACATAGAAAAAGATATCGTTTACACCCTCAAAAACATATACGACCCCGAGATACCGGTCAACATATACGACCTGGGGCTGGTGTACGAAATAGACGTCGACCCCGACGGCACCGCCAACATACGCATGACGCTCACGGCACCCAACTGCCCCATGGCCGACATGCTCGTGGAGGAGGTGCAGACACAGGTGCGCAAAGTCAACGGCGTCACCGACCTCAACCTCACCCTCACGTTCAACCCGCCCTGGAGCCGCGACATGATGAGCCAGGAGGCGTTGCTGGAGTTGGGGATGCTTTAGGATTTGGCGAGATATTTTGTCCTGCACGGGCTTCAAAAAGCCCCGGTTACAAATGGTTTTGCATTCACGTTGCATCACTCCTCCCAATATTCCAACTTAGCCGGAAGGCCTGAAAGGACCTTACACCCAACCTTTGCACGAGTTTTGCTTCAAGCATACTAAAAACAGACAACAATGACAGACATTAACAGGGAAGTCAGACAGGCGGCAGATGTGCTCAAGTCGGGCGGCATCATACTCTATCCCACCGACACGGTGTGGGGCATCGGCTGTGACGCCACCAACAGCGAGGCTGTCAACAAAATATACGCTCTGAAAAAGAGCGCCAACAAAAAAAGCATGCTCGTACTGGTCGACTCCATCGACCGTGCCGCAGTATATACAGACCACGTACCCTCGGTTGCGTGGGATCTTATGGAGGTCGCCGTCAAGCCACTGACTCTCATACTGCCCGGCGCACACGGCATTGCCGACAACCTCATACCCGACGAGGGCACCATAGGCATACGTGTACCAGACCACCCATTCTGCAACCGTCTGTGTCACATACTCGGACGCCCTATCGTCTCAACCAGCGCCAACCTGTCGGGAGCACCCGCACCTGCCGGCTTCTCACAGATAGACGATGAGATAAAAAAGGGGGTCGACCTCATCGTCGACGCCTGTTTCGAGACTGGCGCCACCGGGCAACCATCGTCCATAATAGCCATAGACCCCACCGGCGCATTCACCATAATAAGAGAGTGACTCGATGATTATAACAAATATACAGATACGTTTTGCCGATATCGACATACTCGGACACGTAAACAATGTCAACCTGCAACACTTCTTCGACCAAGGCAAGATAGACTATTTCCGTGAGGTTGTGGGTCTTCCGTCAGCATGGCACAAGGTTGGTTTCGTGCAGGCCCGCACCGAGACCGAATTTCTGGCCCAGGTCTTCCCCGACGACAAGATATGCGTACGCACCGGAATATGCAAGCTCGGCAATAAAAGTCTGACCTTCAACCAACAGATATACAACGCCATAACCGGAGAGATCAAGGCCGCCTCCACCGCTGTGAACGTGGCTTTCGACTTTGAGCGACAACAATCTATCGCCCTTACCGACGCTTGGAGACAAGCCATCGAGGCGTACGGACTGGAAGTGCTGTAACCCCATCTTTAGCACTGACACTCACACACATGTCGCTTCGGAGGTATGCCAAAGCGACATGTACCTTTTATGCAGACGCCTCCGAAACGATACTTCCAGCCACGGTTCGCCTTGCCGTAAAAGAGCATTAGTTGCTGCTTTACGGCAAGGTGACCTCTAACCACGATACGACACGTTCCAACTAGGCAAGCACGATTTGGGAGAAACGAAACCGTGTATATTACTTTATTAGGCAACTTTTACGCCGCATGACTCCCGCGCCGACGGGCTCCTGGCCGTATGCCTTTGTTTCGACAGGGTCTTTGTTCCGGCAGGGCGGCGAGGCACGAGGCCTGGGCGGGCCGACCCTCCCCAAACGAAGGGCCGCACCCCGCAGAGTAACATGTACTGCAGCGAATTAATCCAACTCACACCACCAATTACCTCCCCGCCCTGTCCTCCGCAGGCCCCGTTCCGCTCTCCATCACGCCAAAATCTCATCCCCCACTCTCCCGACCTCGAATCCACACCGCGGTCTGAGTGTAACGAAACCGCACACTCTTCCTTATACCCGGCATTACGAAG
>CAMRVW010000061.1 GCA_947054185.1 uncultured Rikenellaceae bacterium
AAAATTTGTTTGCCTCTCGGCTTATTCGTATCTTTAACCTTTCGGTTTTAAGATACTCCCGCTCGGCAGAACCAAACTCTCGTTTGCTTTTGCCCTCGCTTATTCGTATCTTTGTCGCAACTTATCACTCAAGTTTTGTAAGAAGAATACGGGGCTAAAACGAACCAAAGAAAAAACGATATATCATGACAGACAATTCACGATACGCCATGCGCGGCGTCTCAGCCGGCAAGGAAGATGTGCACAACGCCATAAAGAATGTCGACAAAGGTCTCTATCCCAAGGCTTTCTGTAAGATAGTGCCCGATATATTCACCGGTGACGACAACTATTGCCTTTTGATGCATGCCGACGGTGCAGGCACCAAATCGTCGCTTGCATACGCCTATTGGCGTGAGACGGGTGATCTTGGCGTCTGGAAAGGCATCGCACAAGACGCGGTGGTCATGAACACCGACGACCTTCTGTGCGTTGGCGCCACCGACAACATACTGCTCAGCTCCACCATAGGACGCAACAAGCGCCTTGTGCCCGGTGAGGTCATCGCCGCCATCATCAACGGCACCGAGGAGTTTCTCGAGACCATGCGCTCCATGGGCGTGGGCATCTGGTCCACCGGCGGCGAGACTGCCGATGTCGGCGACCTTGTGCGCACCATCATCGTCGACAGCACTGTCACGGCGCGCCTTCGTCGTGCCGACGTCATAGACAACGCCAATATAAAAAGCGGAGCCGTCATAGTGGGCCTATCCTCTTACGGTAAGGCTGTTTACGAGAGCGAATATAACGGCGGCATGGGCAGCAACGGTCTCACCTCGGCCCGCCACGACGTGCTCTCCAAGCGCGTTGCGCATGCCTATCCCGAAAGTTATGACGACGGCATGGGCGACAGCCTGGCATATACGGGCCGTTACGCGCTCACCGACATCGTCGAGGGCACGGGCATGACGGCCGGCAAGCTGGTGCTCTCACCCACACGCACATACGCCCCTGTCATCACCCGCATGCTCAAAGAGTGCCGCAGCGGCATTCAGGGCATGATACACTGCACGGGCGGGGCCCAGACCAAGATATTGCACTTCGCGGGCGACATACACGTGGTCAAAGACGACATGTTCGACATACCGACCCTGTTCCGCCTCATAGAGGAGTGCTCGGGCACCCCGCGCAGCGAGATGTACAAGGTCTTCAACATGGGGCACCGCATGGAGATATATGCCGACCCCGCCGCCGCCGCCGAGCTTGTGGCCATCTCGCAGAGCTTCGGTGTCGAGGCCAAGGTGATAGGACGCACCGAGCCGTCGTCGAGCCCCCGCCTCACCATCAAGGCCGACGGACAGACCTATGAATATACCAAATAGTCATGGCACCAGGACGCATCATACGGCTTTACGAAGATAACCCCAACCCGCGCGACCTGCGTCGTGTGGCCGATGCACTCGAGGCCGGTGCCCTTGTCATATACCCGACCGACACCTATTACGCCCTCGGATGCCTCCTCACCTGTGTCAAAACCATAGGCCGGCTCAAAGAGCTTAAGGGCAAAGACAACGACAATCTGTCGATAGTGTGCTGCGATCTGTCCGGTCTGTCAGATTACGCACGGGTCGACAATGCCGTCTTCAAGTTGCTCAAGGCCAATACGCCCGCCCCCGTCACCTTCATACTCAACGCCTCGGGAGCGGTGCCCAACAAGTTTCTCGACCGTAAGAAGAGCGTGGGCATAAGACTGCCCGACAATCCCATCACGCGCGCCATTGTCGAGACTGCCGGTGTGCCGCTGGTGTCGAGTACGCTTGTCTCCACCGACGCCCCCTTGAGCGGCGACCCGTCGCTGTTGTGGGACGAATACGGCGACAGGGTCGACCTTATGATAGACGGCGGTACGGCTCCCATGCGCCCATCCACCGTCGTCGACCTTACCGGCAGCGAGCCTTTGCTGGTGCGTCAGGGCGACTATGTGCTAAGGTGATTGCTGCCTGCACATGCCCGCCCAAGAGCCTGCCGACAAATTATATGCGCTCATGCCTAAGCCGCCGACAGTGACAGGCGTCGTAATATGTGTGAAAAGCGTACGACCGGGACAAAAGAAGTCTTTAACAACCATATAACCGACACGGAATGAACGAAGAGGTAAACATAAACGACATATTGTCAGAGGCCATGCGCGAAAGAGAGGTGCCCATGGGGCATGATGCCGCGCGGGCGGGTCTTGTATTGGGAGTGGGGCAGGGCCTTGTGTGTCTTGCAGAGGGTGTCTTCGCCGGCAGTCTGATAGCCGGATTTATGCTCAACACTCTGTCGTGGATCATCTTTGCGGTGTTGTTGCAGCTTGCGTTGCGAGGCAGGGTGCTGAAGCGCGGCAAACCCATGCTGGGGTTGGGCGAGTCGTGGCTCTATCTTATGCTGATATCGTTCTTTGCGGGCATAATCGTGGGCCTTGCCCGATATGTGGTGTTTCGGTTTATCGCATACGACTATTTCTCAGAGACATACGAATATATACTCGACACCGTGCAGCAGACGCAGAAGCTGCCTGCCGATGTGCTCTCGGTCATGGACGGCGTGTGGCATGCTCCGTGGGTGTGGTTTGTCGGCGGCATCGTCAACACGCTCTTCACAGGTGCGTTCATAGGGCTCATAGTCGCGGCCATAGGGCGACGCAATCCCCTTGCAAGAGTCTAAAAACATCAGTTATGTACATAATAAGCACAACCTTCGTTGTCGACCCTCCGGCGCATGCCTCGTGGTATGAGCTGGTCACAGGTAAGCTGCTGCCGAGGCTGGAGGATGAGTCGGGACACCCCGTGGTGTTCACCCGCCTGTTGCACGACACGCCCGAGCCCCATTACACTTACTCGGTGCAGTGCCGATGCTGCGACATGGCCTTCTATCACCGTTTCATGAACGAGACCATGGCCGACTATGTCGAGGTGGCCGAGCCCCTGTTTGGCGATAAGGTCCTCTATTTCACGACACTTCTTAAACGAATCGACTATAAATGAAAAGAGCTGTAATATTGGTTGTCATGGCCATGAGCCTTGCCGTGTCGGCTAAGGCCGATGAGGCGTCAGAAAAAATGCACCCATATAGAATAGAGGCGGGCAGAAACGAACGCTGGTGGGGCGGTTATTCGCAGTTGGGCCGCAAGATGCCTTTCGTCACCAGCGTGGGCGGCGACCTTGCCACCGACAACAAAGGCAACATCTCGACTCCCTTTCTGGTGTCATCCGCAGGACGTTACGTGTGGGGTTACCGCCCCTTTAAGTTCACTGCCGACAAAGACGGCATAACCATAGAGTCTGAAGACGGCATAAAACCGCGTGTCGGGGGCAAGAGTCTGCGCGAGGCCTATCTGATAGCCGCCCAGCGTCACTTCAAGAGCACGGGCAAGAGTCCTGCAAGAGAGCTTTTTGTCACCCCCCAATACAATACATGGATAGAGCTGGGCTATGACCAGTCGCAGCAAGGGGTGCTCGATTACGCCCGTGCCATTGTCGATAACGGCTTCCCCGTGGGTGTCATCATGATAGACGACAACTGGCACCGTTACCACGGCAGCTTCTCGTTCGACGGCGAACGCTTTCCCGATCCCCGCGCCATGGTCGACAGCCTGCACGGCATGGGCTTCAAGGTGATGTTGTGGGTGTCGCCCTTCGTCAGCGCCGACTCGCCCGCCTATCGCGAGCTGGCCGCCGCGGGTATGCTGCTGCGCCTGAGCGACGGCACGACGCCCGCCATGATAAGATGGTGGAACGGGCAAAGCGCATGTTACGACCTTACCAACCCGGCAGCCTGCGACCATTACCGCCGCGGGTTGCAAAGCCTGCAAGACAAGTACGGCGTCGACGGCTTCAAGTTCGACGGCGGCGACACCTATTTCTATTCCGACGATATGGTGTCGTTCAAAGATGACGCCACCCCCACCGACCATCTCGAAGCGTGGTGCTCTCTTGGCGCCGACTTCCCCTTCAACGAATATCGTGCGGTGTACGGTTGTGCCGGCACCCCCATCGTGGCGCGCCTCAGCGACAAGCCGTGCTCGTGGGATGCGGTCTCGTCGTTGATTCCCGAGATGACAGCCACAGGCCTTATGGGCTATCCTTATGCCTGCCCCGACATGATAGGCGGCGGCGAGATAAACTCGTTCACCAAAGAGAGCGCCAATATCGACGGCGACATGTTCGTGCGCTCGGCCTGGGTGCATGCCCTTATGCCCATGATGCAGTTCTCTGCCGCTCCGTGGAGGGTGCTCGACGCCGATAGGGCAGAGGCATGCCGCAAGGCCGCCGGGCTGCATGTCAAGATGGCACCTTATATAATGACCCTCGTGGGCGAGGCAGAAAAGAGCGGCGCCCCCATCGTGCGCACCATGGAGTATGAGTTCCCCAAACGCGGGTTTGCCGACTGCAAAGACCAGTTCATGCTCGGCAACAGATATCTGGTCGCCCCTGTGGTCACCTCAAACCCCGTGCGTGAGGTGAGACTGCCGGCCGGACGCTGGAAAGACGATATGGGCAAGGTATATAAAGGGCCTCTGGTGTTCAGTGTCAAAGTTCCCATAGACCGGTTGCTCTATTTCGAACGTGTCAAATAGACGAAAGCGCCCCTGCACAAGGGGCGCTTTCGTTTTGTGCAGTGCGCTGCAACCGCACCGACTGTTATGTGGTTTTAGACCGAAAAGTGGGGTCTGTTGAGGCATAGCCTAAAAAAATGTCGTTTTATACTAAAAATATGTGCTCTAAATATATATGATTGTCAGGGTGTTGTGAAATAATTGGATATTTTTCAAAATTTTTTCAATGTGTTTTTCCTGTTTTGGCACGTTTGTTGAAAAGTAATGTGATGTAAGGGCAAAAGAGCCCATGAATTAAAAAATCTATTAACCGTAAAAATTAAAAATATGAAGGCAACGGATATTCACTTGAGAGCATTGGAACCCGAGGACATAGGTTTTCTCTATCGTTGGGAGAACGACCCTGAGGTTTGGCGTGTCAGCCAGACATCGGCACCCTATTCCAAATATGTTTTGAGACGTTACATCGAAACCTCGCACCTCGACATATACGAGACCAAACAGCAGCGTTTCGTGGTGGTTCACTCGCAGACGAATATTCCCATCGGGGCGATAGATCTTTTCGACTTCGACCCGTTCAACCTCAGAGCCGGTGTCGGCATACTCATCTATGACAAAGAAGACCGCTGCAAAGGTTATGCCACCCAGGCGCTCGAGCTGCTGATAAAATATTCTTTCGAGGTGCTTGGCCTCCATCAGCTCTATTGCCACATACCTGTCGACAACACCCCCTCTTACGAGCTCTTCTCCAAGCGCGGATTCATGCAGGCCGGCATACGCAAGGAGTGGATACGCACTGCCGAGGGGTGGCAGGACGAACTCACCATGCAACTGATCAATAAAAAATAGTCTGTCTGTCAGTGTCTGATTGTGCAACACGCCTGCCGCCGATATCCGTCGAGGCATGCGTGTTTGCCGTGCTTTATCCCGCAATCTGCCGCAACGCATCCTCATCATTGCCGCCCCCTCCCGTGTCTCTCCCCGCCGCATAAAATACATTGCCACCTGCCTTGTGTGAGGCCACGCGCCGAAACGTAATCGTAAAAAAACATGCTTTTTTTTGGATAAGAGCCGTAAAGGTCATAAATTTAGAGAAATTTTTATGGGCCTAAGATGCTCGTGCCGGGAGGTCGGCCGAAGCATTGCCGGCAATTAACCGGGCCGAAAACATACTGTCGGCACTAAAAACAGAAAAGTCATGGAGATTATCGACAAAAAAGTTATCAGCGGCGTGGCGGAAAACAACGCTTATAGGTGGGAAGATGATTTTATCTATTTGGGAGAGTGGCCTCAGAGCCTCAAGTCTGATAAGGTGACCGTCGGCACCGAGGCCGATTCCGACGGATATTTTCTCGGTGACGACGGAGAACGCTATGCCCGTGTCGTCGCCACCAAGACCCCCATAAAAGATGGCTCGTATGCAAGTTCCAAGTGGAGCAGTCCGTGCTTTGAAAACGGCACCAAGATACGCAAGGGGTCGGCCTATTACTTCAAGGTCGAGCCTGTCAGGTGGCGCATTCTGAAAATGGATAAAAACGGCTCTTTTCTGTTTTGCGACAAGGTGATAGACGGCGCTGTTTACAACGACAAGAAGGGCAACCGATATGACGAGAGCAGCCTGCGACAGTGGCTCTGCGGCGAGTTTTACCAAAAGGCGTTCGACGATGCCGCCAAGTCTGTCATCACCCTTACGCATGTCGACAACAAGAAAACGTCGACCGGTTCTTACCGCAACCCCAACGCCTGCCCCGACACCGACGACTTCGTTTTCCTGCTGAGCTATAAAGAGATGGGGCAAAAGAAGCTCAACCTGGGAGAGTCTGACCTGCAAGTGCGTTACCCGACAGATTATGCCAGGGCAAAGGGTGTGTGGATGGCCGAGGAAGACGCCAGCAGCCACTATTGGCTCCGTTCCCCGGGCGACATGAACGATGAGTTCGCCATCACCTGCAACAATTCCGGCCTCCCTTATTACTGCTGCGGCACCCCCGCAGGTCAGGTGCACGGTGTGGTTCCCGCCGTCAACATCAAGACCGACCCTGCCGAGACAAGACAACGCAAAAACGCCGTCAACAACACGCGCACCTTCGAGCCTTCGGGCGCGCAGCCGGTTGTGAAAGACGATTACGTGATGTTCGGTGCATGGCCGCAAACCCTTAAGGACGAGTCGGTGACCGTCTCCGACACGACCGACGAAAACGACTGCTTCACCGGCAGCGACGGCGAGAAATATATCTGTGTCAAGGCCACACCGCGCGGCGACGGCTCATACAACAAAAAGGCCGCCAGGTTCCACACGGGCGCAGAGATAGTTAAAGACCAGGAGTACTATTTCAAGATAGAGCCCATAAAGTGGCGCATTCTCGGTCGGGCCGACGTACGTATGTTCCTCATCTCAGAGCAGGTGCTTCTGAGCCTCGAGTTCAACCGAAGCGACGACCACCCCAATAATTACGAGAAAAGCTTTATGCGTCAATGGCTTAATGGCGACTTTCTGCGCGACGCCTTCAACGAAGAGTCACGAAAACGCATAGTGACCACCGCCGTCGACAATTCGCCCGAGTCGACAGGACGCAAAAAGAACCGTTATGCCTGCCCCGACACCGTCGACAAAATCTTCCTGCTGAGCAATGCCGAGGCGGCCCGTCCGTACGCATGGGGCAAAAAAGGGCTGGTCAAGACGGCCACCGATTTCGCCAATGCCGTGGGGTGCGACAGTGACGGTTATCTGTCTCGTTCGCCCTTTTATGGCGAATCTATGTCTGTCGGCTGGATTTGCAATGGCGAGGTGATGTATAACTTCACCGACTGGATTTACACCGGCGTGGCCCCCTGCCTGCAAATAGCCTGCCCGCCACACGAGGCCGGCGACACCCCTCTGCCCGTTCCGGCCGTTGTTGACGCAGGAGCACAAGCATCGCCGGCCGATGTCTTCAGGCGCGATGGCGATTACGTCTATTTAGGCACATTCCCGCAAAGCAAGAAAAGTGCAGAGGTCACAATAAGCGGCAGTGCCGACGCAATGGGCTGTTTTACCGGCAGCGACGGTGAAAAATATATGCAATATTTCGACGACTCGTCCGATTATTATAAGGTGGAGCCAATCAAATGGCGAATCCTGAAAGAGGAGAAAGGCGAGGCGCTGCTGTGTTGCGAGAATATCATTGCCGGAATGCTGTTCGATCCCAACTGCTGCAATCAGTATGAGGGGAGCGAGATGTACTGGTGGCTTGCCGAAGATTTCATCATGCAGGCCTTTGGCGATGAGTCGGCGAGCCGCATAGTGACGACATCGGTCGACAATTCCGCCCGCTCGACAGGCATCAAAGACAACCCCAACGCGGGAGGCCGCACCAAGGGACAGGCTTTCCTGCCCTCTTGCAAAGAGATCGCCGACAAGAGCCTCTTCCCCGACGGCGAGTCGCTCAAGCGCAAGCCCACCGATTATGCGTGTGCCTCAGGCCTCTGTCCCGAAAACGGCACAGGCAGTTACTGGCTCCGCTCTCCCGGCAGCAATGAACAGACGAGCACCGTCTTTTTCGTCGACAGTGACGGCGACATAGACCTCGACAGCGCCGATTGCCTGCATGGGGTGGTGCCTATGATGAAAATAAGGCTGTGACGCCCGTCGGTGCAAAACACCGGGCCTGCGGTTCCGGAGCAAAAAAACGCGGTCACGGCAAAAGTCACGCGCGGCCACCTCACAAATGGTCTCGCAGCCGCGGTATGCAGAGCCCGCAGCTTCAGTGCAAATCATACGGCCCCGCGGCATAACCTCCGCAGGCCCCGTGCGTCAGGTCTGAACATCGCGTGATTGTCGAATAATCGACCCCGGATTAGTGAAAATGTAAAATAGATTATCTTTGTGCGCTTGTCCTATGCCATGAAAGCGGCATAGGACAGAAACCGACGAACGATGAAGAAAGATAAATATATCAAAATAAGGGGCGCCCGCGTCCACAACCTCAAAGACCTGTCGCTCGATATACCCATGAACAAGCTGGTGGTCATTACCGGCGTATCGGGCAGCGGCAAGTCGTCGCTTGCGTTCGATACCCTCTTTGCCGAGGGCCAGCGCCGTTATGTCGAGAGCCTGTCGTCTTACGCGCGTCAGTTCCTGGGCCGCATCACCAAGCCCGATGTCGACTCCATCGAGGGCATAGCCCCGGCCATCGCCGTCGAGCAGAAGGTCACGGGGCGCAATCCGCGCTCGACCGTCGGCACCACCACCGAGATATACGACTATCTGAAGCTGCTCTTCGCCCGCATCGGACGCCTCTATTCACCCGTTACCGGTCTGGAGGTGCGCCGTTATGAGGCCACCGACGTGGTGCGGATGCTTGAAGGGCGCCCACGCAAGGGACGCATAGCCGTGGCCGCCGGCGTGGTGCTCGAGCCGGGACAGTCGCTCATCGAGAAGATAACCCTCATAGTGGGCGACGGTTACGACCGCATGTTATACCGCGGCCGTATATGCGACATGGGCAGCGTCATGGCCGACATAGACACCCTCACCGCCGGCGACCTGGCTGTGGTGGTCGACCGCATAGACATGTCGCAGTGGGATGCCGACCTTATGGCCCGCCTTAACGACTCTGTCGACATTGCCATGAACATGGGCGAGGGACGCGTCATCATCGCCGACATGGGCCGTGGCGACAATGTGAAAGACACGTCGGTGTTCAGCCGCGCCATCGAGAGCGACGACGGCATTGACTATATAGTGCCGAGCGAGCACCTTTTCAGTTTCAACAGCCCGTTGGGCGCCTGCCCCGTGTGCGAGGGCTATGGCAAGACGGTGGGCATAGATGAAAATCTGGTCATACCCAACAAAAACCGCAGTGTTTACGAAAATGCGGTGGCCTGCTGGAACGGCGACAGCATGAAACGCTGGAAAGAGAAGGTCATATCCACCGCCGAGACCAGCGGTTTCCCCATTCACCGCCCCTATAACAAGCTCACCGACGATGAGCGCAGGATGCTTTGGCGCGGGTGTCGCTCGTTCAAAGGCATAGACGCCTTTTTCGCCATGCTCGAGAGGGAGAAATACAAGATACAATATCGCGCACTCCTTTCACGATACACCGGCAAGTGCACCTGCCCCGAGTGCGGCGGCGGACGTCTGCGCAAGGAGGCCGGCTATGTGCGCATTGACGGTCATACCATCACCGACTTTGTGCGCATGAGTGTCTCTGACCTTAAGCAGACCATAGACACTCTCTCGCTTACCGACACCGAACGCACCATATCGGCCCGCCTTCTCACCGAGATACGCTCGCGGCTCGGTTATCTTGAAGAGGTGGGTCTGGGCTATCTTACCATCGACCGACTCTCCAACACCCTCTCGGGCGGCGAGAGCCAGCGCATCAACCTGGCGACATCGCTGGGCAGCGCTCTGGTCGGCTCGCTTTACATACTCGACGAGCCGAGCATAGGGCTCCACCCGCGCGACACCATGCGCCTGATAGGTGTGCTTGAAAAGTTACGCGACTTAGGCAATACGGTCATAGTTGTGGAGCACGACAAAGAGATCATGAATGCCGCCGACTGGATTATCGACATAGGTCCCGATGCCGGCATACATGGCGGACGTGTCGTCTTTGAGGGCGACAAAAGCATGTTCGGCAAGGCGTCGCCCGACTCGCACACGGTGGCCTATCTCACAGGCCGTCATGTGATAAAAGCCCCGTCGGCACCGCGCAAGTGGAAGAAGAGCATCGTGCTCGGCGGTGTGCGTGAAAACAATCTCAAGGGTGTCGACGTCAAGATACCGCTGGGCGTCATGACTGCCGTCACGGGTGTGTCGGGCAGCGGCAAGTCGTCGCTCATACGCGGGGTTCTCTATCCGCTGCTGGCGCGCCACTTCAACCAGACCGGCATGATACCGTCCACTTACGACAGCTTCGAGGGCGACATCAAGGCGCTGTCGGGTGTCGAGATGGTCGACCAAAACCCTATAGGACGCTCGTCGCGCTCCAATCCGGTCACATACATAAAGGCTTACGACGAGATACGCAAGCTCTATTCGCAACAGCCGGCTGCCAAGGTTGCGGGCTTCTCTCCGTCAACCTTCTCTTTCAACATCGCGGGCGGACGGTGCGAGGAGTGCCAGGGCGACGGCGTCATAAAGGTGGAGATGCAGTTCATGGCCGACATAGAGATGGTGTGTGAGGAGTGCGGCGGCAAGCGTTTCAAAGATGAGGTCATAGCCGTTAAATATAACGACAAGTCTATCGACGAGGTGCTCGACATGAGCGTTAAAGAGGCCATAGGGTTTTTCAGTCAAGACAAGAAAGATGCGTTGTGCCGCAAGATAGTCGAAAAGTTGCAAGTGCTTGACGATGTGGGTCTTGGTTATGTCAAGCTGGGACAGTCGTCATCTATGCTCTCAGGCGGCGAGAGTCAGCGCGTCAAGCTGGCCTCGTTCCTGCTCAAAGAGAACGGCAGCGGCTCTGTCATGTTCATCTTCGACGAGCCCACCACAGGCCTCCACGCCCACGACATAGGTAAGCTGCTCAAAGCCTTCGACGCCCTTATAGAGCGCGGACACACCATAGTGGTGGTCGAGCATAACATGGACGTGATATGCGCCGCCGACCATATAATAGACCTCGGTCCTGAGGGGGGAGATGCCGGCGGTGAGGTGGTGGCCGTCGGCACCCCCGAGCAGGTCGCGCGCGCGGGGGTGGGGTACACATCCGGGTTCATCGCAGCACAACTTGGTATCGAGAAATAACCGGTTGTGTAAGCAGTTGATTCTTAAGGGTATCTGACGCAAATGTCAGGCGCCCTTTGTTTTTTTACTTTCGCTCTCTTTGTGCGGAGGGAAATCATCTTGCCGTTTTGTACTCTCGGGCCGTTCGTGCTCAATATTTTTTGTCTTTCTATGGTCTCCGGCGAGTCATTGCATACGCGCCGGTCATGCTTAAATATTTTCCGATTGTGCCTTAATGACGTAAAAATCACAGGTAAAACGGTTAAAAGAATTTCTTTTCGTAAAAAGTTTGTTCTATTGGAATAAAGAGTATATCTTAGTGGTCTATAACGGTGGCGGGCATGTTTTGAATACAATTAAAATAGGCATAAAAAGACCTAAAAAAAGCAAATAATGGAGAAGAAAAACCAAACCGCCCTTGAAGACGTTGTGATACGTTTCTCGGGCGACTCAGGCGACGGCATGCAGATGACCGGCACCTTATTCACCGACACCTCGGCATATTTG